>JANYFS010000359.1 GCA_025359705.1 Deinococcales bacterium
CGAAAATCCCACGGTTTCCAATTACCTCATCGATGCCTATAACAGTTATATCGACATGGGCGTGGATGCATTCCGCATCGATACGGTCAAGCACATCTCGAGGTTGACCTTCAATAAAGTGTTTAACCCTGCCTTTAAAGCACGCGGTGGACAGAACTTCTTTATGTTTGGCGAAGTGGCCACCCGTTACCGCCAAGTGTGGAACAACGGTATTCCTGCGGTGTCCACCCCGTTTTATACTTGGGCCGAAAGCCAAAGTTACCCTTGGAGTACCAGCAACCGCCTGATCAACGAGGCATCCACCGCCCAGCATTGGAACGACAACATTAGCACCAGTAACCAACCCTCGAGCCAGAACCATTACCTGAACGGCAACAGCTACCGCCCTGTCAACACTGCCATCCAATCGGGCCTAAATGTGATCGACTTTCCGATGCACTGGAACTTTACCAACGCTCGAGACGCATTTGGGGTGGCCTTGGGCGGCGACAACACCTACTCGGATGCCACTTGGAATGTGACCTATGTGGACAGCCACGACTATGCCCCCGATACTGCTCCCGAAAATCAGCGCTTCAACCAGCCCCAAGATGTCTGGGCCGAGAACCTGAGCCTGATGTTCAGCTTCCGTGGCATTCCCACGCTGTACTACGGTTCGGAAATCGAGTTCAAAAAAGGCATGGTCATCGACGTTGGCCCCAACAAACCCCTCGAGCAGACAGGGCGGGCCTACTTTGGTAACCAGATTTCAGGAACGGTCAATACCGCAGGCTTTGGCAAATACAGTGGCGCAACCGGCAACCTCTCGAGCGCCCTCGAGTACCCCTTGGCCCAGCACATCCGCCAGCTCAACCTGATCCGCCGTGCAGTTCCCGCCTTGCAAAAAGGCCAATACAGTGTGGACGGGGTAACGGGCGGGGCCATGGCCTTCAAGCGCCGCTTTACCAGCAGCACCGTAGACAGCTTTGCACTCGTGGCGGTTTCGGGAGATGCCACCTTCAGCGGGGTTCCGAACGGAACCTATACCGATGCCGTTACGGGGGATGTCAAAAATGTAAGCAACGGGACTTTGACTGCCAACGCTGCGGGCAAAGGCAACCTGCGGGTTTATGTGCTAAGTACCGCCCTGACCAATGCGCCTGGCAAAGTGGTAGACCGTGCAGGATTGACCTATTTGAAATAAGTTGTTTTGTGCTGTGCAAAAAAAGTCCCCCCTCGAGCGGGGGCTTTTTTGTTGGCCTCGAGCCTATCCCAAACACATCTTTCCAGAATTTCGGCGCTCGAGGGCCGCGTTACCTTTTTTGGATTAGTCTAATCACGATTAGTCTAATTACGATTAGATTAGCCCCTCGAGTTACATTTTTACCTATCTCGAGCCTATCCTAGAAACATTTTTTAGAATTCTCCCGCTCGAAGGAATTGCTTTGGGTATAATTTCGGCATGGCGAAAAAACCAGCGGTGATCTATCAGCTCAAAATCCAGCTCCAAGGCTCCAAGCCCCCAATTTGGCGCAGAGTAGAAGTGTTGTCCGACATTACTCTGGATACCTTCCACGAGGTTATTCAAGCGGTAATGGGTTGGGACGATTCACACTTGCATAATTTCGAGCAAAATGACCGTATCTTTGAACTTGATAATGATTTTATGAGCGATGGATTTGATATGGAAAGCGAAGACGAATCTAAATTCACCCTCGAGCAACTTTTAACTGCTCCCAAAGAAAAGCTCGAGTATACCTATGATTTTGGCGACAGTTGGGATCATACCATCACCCTCGAGAAAATCTTGGAACCAGATGCAAAGGTGCAGTATCCACGGTGTGCCAAGGGTAAAAATGCCTGTCCGCCCGACGATTGTGGTGGAATTTGGGGCTATTACGAAATGCTCGAGGCGATTAAAGATCCCGAACACCCCGACCATGAAGATATGACCGAATGGCTCGAGGGGGTCTTTGATCCTCTTGAATTTGACCTCGAGAAAGCCAATTTTAGATTACAAAATGCGTTCAAACTTTAAATATTTCCAATTTGAATTTTAATCATGGAGTTCTTTGGTTAAAATAGTGCCAATTTATCTTTTAGAAAATACTTATTGCTACTTCGCTAGGTTGGGTATCTTACTCGAGGGTAAGAAAAAGAGTGTTTGGCTCGAGATTTTTTAATTTGTTGCAAAAAATGAAAAACCCTCTCGAGCTGAGAGGGCATTTTTTTGCACCCAAAACTTTTTACAACATCGGCAAAGGACTACTCAGCGCAGCAGCCTCGGGCAAATGGCCCAAGATAGGCTCGAGGACCTGGCCTTGGGCATCAATAAATTTGGCATTGAATTGGTGTGGGGTGACTTGCTCGACCCGCACGGTATAAATGCCCGCTTGCTCGAAGCCAGGGACTTTGGGAACGATGGTGGCGTGCTGGCCCCGTGTGTGGCCCTCGAGGTAGTCGGGGTTGAAGGCATCCCCACGCAATAAAACCTCCACATCTTTGCCCAAAAAGCGGCGGTTTTGTTTGAGCGACCAGTCTTTTTGTTTTTGAATCAGGCGCTCGAGGCGTTCGGTTTTTACCGCTCGAGGCAGGTCTTCAAAATGGGTATAGCTGGGGGTTCCTGGGCGGGCGCTGTAGATGAACATATAGGCGTTGTCGTAGCCCACTTCATCGTATAAGGATAAGGTTTCTTGGAAATCTTCTTCGGTTTCGCCAGGAAAACCCACGATGATGTCGGTAAACAGCACCACTTCGGGAATCCATTTTTTGATGGCATCAATATGCTCGAGGTACTTTTCGCGGTTGTATTCGCGGGCCATGCGGCGCAATACTTTGCTCGAGCCACTTTGCACCGGTAAATGCACAAACTCGCAAACCGCAGGGGTCTCAGCAATGGCTTGAGCCACATCCTCGGTAAAGTTCATCGGGTGGCTGGTGGTGAATTTGATGCGGCGAATCCCACTGCTGCCCACCATCCGCAAAAGCTCGGCAAAGGAGGGGGTTCCCGCTACCCGCTGGCCTTGGTCGATGCCATACGAATTGACATTCTGGCCCAGCAAAGTGACTTCTTGCACGCCCGCGCCCAGCAGCATATCCAACTCGCGCAGGATGTGGTCGGGGCTGCGGCTGACCTGCGGCCCACGGGTAGTTGGCACAATGCAGTAGGTGCAGCGGTGGTCACAGCCGCGCATGATGGTCAGGTGGGCTTGCAGCTTGTCTTGGGGTGGCGGCGGGATATAGTCGTGCAGCTCTTGGCGGAAATGCAAACTCCAGAAGCGCCCATTTTGCTCGAGGGCTTTGGGTATATCCAGAATCGCGCCTGGGCCAATCAGAATATCCACTTCAAACTTGCGGGCAATCTGTTGGCCTTCCTCGAGCTGCGCCAAACAACCCATCATGCCCACCACCAGGGGGCGGCGGCTTTTTTCGATGCGGAGTTTACCCAGCAGGCTACGGACTTTATCCACGGGTTTTCCGCGCACCGCGCAGGTGTTCAGCAGCACCAAATTGGCTTCATCCACCGAATCCACCAGATCGATACCCATCGAGACGAGTTGGCTTTGCACCATGTGGCTGTCGTACTCGTTCATTTGGCAGCCGAAGGTGATGATATGTGCTTTGGTCATAGTAAGAGTCGCTCCTTTGTACTTGGGACTCGAGCGGCAAAAAATTCCCCACGGGTGAGGTGGGGAATTCCAGCCAAGACGTTATTTTACTTCAAAAATACGGTGCAAAAAAGGGTTTTGGGAAGGTTTAGCCCATCACCGCACGCAGGGGCGCTTCAAAAGTGGTCTTCAACTCCTCGAGGGTGGCAGACATCAAAATACGCACTTCCTCTTGCTCCTCGAGGTTTTCCGAGATCACCAGTTCATCTCCAGAAACAGTTCCCAAAGTTTGGAAGTCGATTTCGGCCTGATCCAAGATACCCAAAACTTCTTCGTAGTCGTTGTAATGCACTGCAATCACAATCCTGGATTGGGCTTCACCAAACAAAACCGCATCCACCCTCGAGACTCCATCCAGCTCGAGGTCGATGGCGACTTCTGCGCCCAAATTGCCCGAGATACACATTTCAGCGAGGGTGATGGCAAGGCCGCCGTCTGATACATCGTGGGCGGTGTCGCATAACCCCCTCGAGATCAGCGAGATTACGGTGTCTTGCACTTTTTTCTCGTACTGAAGATCCAGTTTGGGAACCTGCCCCGCCTCGAGGCCAAAAATGCTCTCGAGGTACTGAGAGGCTCCCAGTTCGTCGGTGTTGGCTCCCAGCAGCAGGATCAAATCGCCTTCGCGTTTGAAGCCTTGGGTGGCCCGTTTGGAGATATCCGCCAGCACCCCAACCATGCCGATGGTGGGGGTAGGGTGAATGGCGACGGTGCGTTTGCCGCCGTCGGGCGCGGTTTCGGTGTACTGGTTGTACAGACTGACGTTTCCGCCGGTTACGGGAGTGTCCAGTACCAAACAGGCGGCGGCGATACCATCGGTGGCTTTTTGCAACTGGTAATAGACTTCGGGCAAATGCGGGTTGCCAAAGTTCAGATTATCGGTGATGGCAAGTGGTCTAGCTCCCACGCAGGCCAAGTTGCGGGCAGCCTCGGCAACCGCACTGGCAGCGCCAACGTAGGGGTCGAGGTAAACCCAGCGCGGGTTGCAATCGGAGGTGGCAGCCACGCCTTTGGTGGTTCCTTTGATCCGCAGCACCGCAGCATCGGCGGCCCCAGGCAGCACTACGGTATTGGTCATGACTTGGTGGTCGTAGCGCTCGAAAATGGGGCGTTTGGAAGCGATGCTAGGGTGGGACAACAGCTCGAGCCAGACTTTTTTTAGATCGCTTGGGATGGGAGCATTGCTTTCATTGATCTCGAGTTCGCGTTTGGCAATAATCTCGAGCGATTCCACACCCTCTCGAGTATATTTAGGGGCCTCGTTGAGCGCAGCCACGGGCATATCGCCCACCACTTCGCCGTGCCAGTACAGGCGGTACATGTTGTGATCGGCAACCTCGCCAATCTCCACCACCTCGAGTTCAAACTTCTCGAGCAGTTTAAACATCTCGGCTTCTTTGCCAGGCACAGGAACCAAAATCATGCGCTCTTGCGATTCGGACAGGCACATTTCCATGGGAACCATGCCTTCTTCGCGGCACGGCACTTTATCCAGATACAAATTTACCCCCAAACCCGCACGGTAGGCCATCTCGGTGGTACTCGAGACCAGACCCGCCGCGCCCATGTCTTGCACTCCTGCCACCACACCCGCTTGGATCACCGCCAAAGTCGCCTCGAGCAGCAGTTTTTCCATAAAAGGGTCGCCCACCTGCACCGCTGGGCGATCTGCTTGTGAAGCATCCGACAAATCCGCCGAGGCAAAGACCGCCCCCCCCAACCCGTCACGGCCCGTTTTGGAGCCGACATAGATGATCTTGTTGCCCACTGCGCCCATGGTTCCCTTGGACAATTCTTCGTGCTTCATCAGACCGAGGGCCATCACATTGACCAAAGGGTTTTCCTCGAAGCTCTTGTGAAAGGTCACTTCGCCGCCCACGGTGGGAACCCCGATGCAGTTGCCATAGTGCGAAATCCCTTCGACCACACCGTGCAGCAAGAACTGGGTGCGTTTGCTGGAGAGTTCACCAAAACGCAGTGAATCCAGTACCGCAAAAGGCCGCGCTCCCATCGCAAAAATATCGCGCAGGATGCCGCCTACCCCTGTGGCTGCACCTTGGAAGGGTTCCACTGCGCTGGGGTGGTTATGGGATTCCATTTTGAAGGCCACCGCGTAGCCCTCGCCAATGTCCACCACACCCGCGTTTTCGCCCGGGCCTTGCAGAACCTGTGGCCCCGTGGTGGGGAATTTGCTAAATAGTGGCCTCGAGTTTTTATAGCCGCAGTGTTCCGACCACATCGCCCCAAAAATAGCAGCCTCGAGTGCATTGGGTACTCGGCCCATGTTTTCGGTAACAAGATCAAATTCCTCGAGGGTAAGGCCAAAGGTGCTGGCGCGGTCACGTAAAGATTGGGTTTGGGGAATATGGGATGGGGCTTGGGTCATTACAAACTTCCTTCTTCGACCATGCATACTGCTGGCACGATTATAGTGATCTTGCTTATTTGGGTTATCTCAACTCACTCAAGCGCTTCCTAACCACCTCGAGCATTTTTTTATCATTGTCGTCGTTGGTTTTGATTTTAAGAGCTGCCTCGAGCTGGGTGATGGCTTTGGCTTTGTTGCGGTTGGAAACTTTAATTAAAGATTCGGCATAAACTTGGCGACAAGCGATGCAATCGGGTTTGATTTGTACCGCTTCGGCGCTGTATTTAAGCGCCTCGCTGTTGCGCCCACCCATAATAAACGGCACATTTAAATGCCACTGGGCCAAGCCAATCCGTGCGCCCACATTGTCGGGCAGGTATTCGGCGGCTTTCTCGAGGTGTTCCCGAATCTCGCCCACATCGGCAACCGCCGAAATCCCTACCCCTGCCAGCAAATTAAAGCCCATTGCCGAGGCCAAAACCAAGTGGGCATCACCATTTTTAGGGTTCAGCTCGAGGGCTTTACGGGCATAGTCGCCCGCTTTCAGTGAGGCAGAGCGGATCAGATCCTTGTTTTCGGTTCCACCAGGAATGCTCGAGAGGGTGGCTTGCGCCGCCAAAACGTAACCCTTGTCGGTGTTCAGGCTCGAGGCCATTTGTGCGGCCTGCACATATTGCTTTTGATCTAGTAACTTTTTGGCTTCGTCCATCGAAGCAGCGCTGGCAAGGCTCGAGAGGGCCAGCACAGTTAGGATGGCAGCTTTTTTAAGGGTGGTTGTCAGGGTGGTTGTCAGGGTGTTTGTCAAGTATGTTTTCATGTTTAAACCTCGTCCTTATTGTGCAAGTATTAAGATCAGCAAACAATAACCCACACGCAGTCCAGCCCCACAAAGCACTCATTTGACTGCTAATCTATTCAGCAAACTCTCAAACAATTTAAAGCCATCGCTCGAGCCAAGCAGTTCTTCGGTGGCCCGCTCGGGGTGCGGCATCATGCCCAGCACATTGCCCCGCGCATTGATGATCCCCGCAATGTTGTTGAGCGAACCGTTGGGGTTGCCTTCTGGCATGGTC
>JANYFS010000419.1 GCA_025359705.1 Deinococcales bacterium
TGCTCGGCCCACGGGGTCTATTGCCCAACCCCAAAAGCGGAACCGTCGGCCCCGATGTGGCGGGCATGGTTCGCAGCCTCAAAGCAGGACGCATCGAGTTCCGCAACGATAAAACCGGTGTGGTTCACGCTCCTGTCGGCAAAGTTAGCTTTGATTCGGGCAACCTCAGCGCAAACATCAAGGCTTTGGTTACGGCCCTCGAGGGTGCTAAGCCTGCCAATGCCAAGGGGATATTCATCCGCAGCCTGTTTTTGACCACCACCATGGGACCATCCATCGAAGTGAGCTACGGTTCAGTTCAAGGTTAAGCCTTAAAATCCAACCTTAAAATCTAAATAGATTTGCTCGAGCCCCCTGCTTTTGCGGGGGATTTTTGCTATATCTCACTCGAGGCGATACAAACCCACCCTCGAGGTTTCACGGAGCAAGGGAAAAGCATAAAAATCGGGAACACTGATCTCGAGGGAATTTCCCATGCGGTTCAGTTCAAAATGGGCGTATTCGAGAATCGCCTCGAGGGGGCGGGAATCTTGAGCAGAATTATCAGGGAAAGTGTACTGGGGCAAAACGCCCCAGAGGTGAATTTGGTTGTCCAGCAAAAGCGCGGCGGCAACGGGATTGTTTTGGTGATCGGGGTAGGCCAGCAGCAATTGAAAATCCGATTTGCTGCTGGGGCTGCGCTCGAGGGCGGGGGTTATCGCTCGAGTGAGCAGTTCGGTATAGCTTTCGTCCAGCCAAGCCCGTGCCAAAATGCTGCACAAGGTTTTACTTTGGTTCCATGCGACTTGCTCCACCACAAAAGGCAGGGGCCTAATGCGCTGTGGGGGCCAAAATGTGCCGATTCGCAGGGTATAGAGCAGCATGGCTCCCTCGAGCGGGGTTTCGTTCCAGAACAAACGCGGGGCGTATTTACCGATCAAAAATGCGTCGGCCTCGCTGGAGAAACCATACGCCGCATTGCTTGCCAAAAGAGGGCTGTCGGGGCTGTATAGCACACGCTTTCCGCCCCGCTCGAGCCGATTTTGGGACAGCAGGGAAAAATAGCTGTAGAGTCGCTCGAGGGAACTTGTGGGGGAAATCATGGTGTTACCCGCTCGAACTTGACCACATCGAACAGCCCTTCGGGGGTCAGCTTGAGACTGGGAATCACGGTCAGACCCAAAAAGGCCAAAGTGGTCAGTGGGTGCGGCAAAATACAACCCAACTTTTGGGCTTCCCCCTCGAGCGCCCGTTGCAGGTTTGCCACCTCGAGGGGATGGAGTGGACTCATCAGGCCCGCCACGGGCAGGGGCAAACGGGCCAAAACTTCGCCGTCTGCCACCAGCGCAATGCCCCCGCCCATTTGGGCAATGGTTTCGGCACACAATAGAATGTCCGAATCCGTTACACCCGCCACAATCAAATTATGGGCATCGTGCAGAAAAGTGGTTCCTAGCGCCCCTTTGTGCAGTCCAATACCGCTTGCCAAAGCGGTTGCCGCTCGAGTGAAACTGCTGTTATGCCGCTCGATCACCACCAGCTTGAGGGTGTCGGGCGAACCCGCAGGCAAATGCAAGGTGACAATTTGCTCGCCCTGCACCCCAATTACCGGAAGGTTTGGATCAGGCTCGAGAGAAGCGGGGGGCCAGTCTGGGCCGAGGTGGACGTTGTGTTTTCCGTTATCCGTTATCCGTTGCCCATTGTCCGTTGATTGTTCGTTATTTGTTATTTGTTGCTCGATTTGTTGTTTATTTGAGGCTTCTTGTAATATTTCTTGTGATGTTTTCGTTTGTTTTCCGTTATTCGTTATCTGTTGTCCGTTTGATGTTGTTTGAAATGTTGTTTGTGATATTTCTTGTGATGTTTCTTGTGATGTTTCTTGTAAATCTATTTCACGCAAACCCGCTGCCCCAAAACCCAAATCCAAATCCAAATTCCCTTCTTCCCAGACACATTCCCCACCCACAAAGGTTGCAACGGCCTTAAACGAAACCAAATCCTCGAGCAAGACCAGATCGGCCCGAAAGCCAGGAGCAACCGCGCCCAGATCGTGCAACCCCCAGTATTCGGCGGGGTTAGATGTGACCAAGGAAAGCGCGTACAGCGGCTCGAGGCCACCCACCACCGCAGCTCGCAAAATGCGGTCTAAATGCCCCAGCTCGAGCAGTTCTAGCACTTCCACATCGTCAGAAACCAACATGGCGCGGCGGGGTTCGGTTTTGAGAACAGGAAGCAGCGCCTCGAGGTTGCGGGCCGCCGAGCCTTCGCGCACCATCAGCCACAGGCCCGCCCGTAAGCGCTCTTGGGCCTCGAGGGGATTGATCGCTTCGTGGTCGGAGTGGATGCCCGCACAGGCATAAGCCATCAGCTCGCGGCCTGTCAATCCCGCCCCGTGACCATCCAAACGGTACGCCCCCACGCTTCTAGCCCGCTCGAGGATGCTCCAGACTTTGGGGTCGGCGTTCAGCACCCCTGGGTAATTCATCATTTCGGCAAGGCCCAAAACCCCGCTCAAAGCCAAGGCTTGCTCGATTTCATCCGCGCCAATTTCCGCTCCACCCCGCTCGAAGGGGCTGGCAGGCACACAACTGGGGGCGCTCAAAAATACCCGCATTCCGCTGCGTTGCCCCGACTCTTGCATAAAATGCAAACCACTCAGCCCCTGTACATTGACAATCTCGTGTGGCTCGGCAATGACGGTGGTGGTTCCGCGTGGCAAAACCGCCTGTGCAAAACTTTGGGGGGTCAACAAGCTGGACTCGATGTGAATGTGTGCATCGATGAAACCTGGGGCCAAAAACCTGCCTCGAGCCTCAAAAACACGGTGTGCGGGGCCACTCCCAAAAGCGGCAATGTGGCCTTCGGCAATCAGAACATCACTTTCAAAAATTTCTTTGGACAGCGGACTAACCACCCTCGAGCCTTGGATACACAGATCCGCAGGCTCGAGGCCACGGGCCACCCGTACCAAGCGTTGGCGTTGCAGGGGGGTTAAAGGTTGGGCAGGAAGTAGAGGCGACATGTTCCAGTATAGCGGCATGGATCAGGGTTTGAAGTCTCGAGCGAGTTTGAAATCTCCCGTTATCCTGCCGCTATACTCGGGGCATGTTGATTGTTGGCGCAGGTTTGGCAGGTTTGGCGGCGGCCCAAGATTTAAAAGCGGCGGGGCAACGGGTACAGGTTTTGGATAAGGCAAGGGGGATCAGTGGTCGGGCCGCTACCCGTACTCGAGGGAATATGATTTGTGACCACGGGGCACAGTTTTTTACCGCACGAGGGGAACGCCTCGAGGCATTGTGCTGGAGCGGGTTGGCGGATGGTTGGTTGCAGATTTGGACAAGGGGTTTTGCCCAATATCAAGTCCAAGATCAAGCTGGAATCTGGACAGATGCACCGCTCGAGGGTTTCCCGCGCTACGCGCCGTATGCGGGCATGAACATTTTGGGAAAAGTGCTGGGCAAGGGGCTTGAGGTTCGTTTGGAAACGCAAATTAGCCAGGTCAAACGTATCGGTACAGTCTGGGAGCTGACTGATTCGGCGGGGAATATTTTTCGGGATGAACAAGTCATTTTTAATTTGCCCGCACCACAATTGATTGCTTTAATCAAAGACGTTTGGGATGTTTCTCCCCTCGAGCCTGTGCAGTTTGACCCCTGCTTTGCCCTGATGGTCACACTGGAGCAAGATTTAAATGTGCCGTGGAAAGCCGCTCAACTCGAGCATTCGGTACTCTCTTGGATCGCTCGGGACCATACCAAACGCCCTACCCAACACCTTACGGATGCCCCACCTGTTTTGGTGGTTCACGCTTCTGGAAGTTGGAGTAAAAGCTGGCTCGAGCGGGATTTAAAAGATGTTCAGGCCGAAATGTTGCTGGCTTTGGGTGATGTTTTGGGGGATCTCGAGGGGAAAAATCTTCAGGTCAAAGAAAGCCACATTCACCGCTGGCGGTATGCTCAACCCACGGTCAGTTTTCCCGCAAGCCACTTTTGGGACGCACAACTGGGTTTGGGTTGGTGCGGCGATTGGTGTGGGGCCGCCAAGGTTGAAGGGGCAGTCTCGAGCGGCTGGGATTTGGCGGGGGCGGTTTTGAACGGGTAAAGAGGATCGGCTCGAGACACCCAAGCAGTTACCAGACCTATAGAACGTACCTCGAGCGGGCGGGTTAAACTGTTTGTATGTCCATACCTACTTCTCAAACCCGCATCGAAACCGACTCGATGGGCCAAGTTTCCGTCGAAAATAGCCGCTATTGGGGCGCACAAACCCAGCGCTCGATTGAGAATTTCCCGATTGGGCGAGACCGCTTTGTGTGGGGTCGGGCTTTGATTCAGGCTTTGGGGATTCTGAAAAAGAGTGCGGCCCAAGCCAACCGTGATTTGGGCCAAATTCCGCTCGAGGTGGCAAACCTGATTGTGCAGGCCGCCGATGAAGTGATTGCGGGCAGCCTGGACGCGCATTTTCCGCTGGTGGTCTGGCAAACGGGGTCGGGAACCCAGAGCAATATGAATTCCAACGAAACCATCTCCAACCGTGCCATCGAAATGGCAGGCGGCGTGCTGGGCAGCAAAACCCCCGTGCATCCCAACGATCACGTCAACCGTGGGCAATCCAGCAACGATACTTTTCCTACCGCCATGCACATTGCGGTGGCCCAAGAACTCGAGCGACAGCTTTATCCTAAAGTCAAAATCCTGCGCGATACCTTGGCTGCTAAGGCCGAGCAGTACAGCGGTTTGGTCAAAGTCGGGCGCACCCATTTGCAAGACGCTACCCCGATCACCCTAGGTCAAGAAATGGGTGCGTGGGTGGCCCAAATCGACGATGCGCTAGCGAATCTGAGCCATGCGGGGCGCGGAGTCCTCGAGCTGGCGATTGGCGGAACTGCTGTGGGAACGGGTCTGAATGCCCACCCGCAATTTGGCGATACCTGCGCCCAGTACATCGCCCTCGAGACGGGTATGGCTTTTTTCAGCGCCCAAAATAAATTTAAGGCACTGGCGGCGCACGATGCGCTAATGAATGTTTCGGCGGGGCTGCGAACCCTGGCGGGCGCACTGATGAAAATGGCAAACGATGTGCGCTG
>JANYFS010000434.1 GCA_025359705.1 Deinococcales bacterium
CCCAAATTCGAGTGGATGCCATCACTTTGCCCATCGATCTAACCATCAAACAAGATAAGCGCGACATTGCGCTCAGCAACCCAGGAACCTACATCGTGGATTGGCGCGATAACTTTGTCCGTTCACGATTTGTAGAATTTAGTTTTGATGATCAAACTTTGGCAATTCGTGGGCAGCTCGAGTTTAAAGATGCCGAAACCGTATACCTAGATGATTTTGGTATGGGATTTTTAGATGCATCGGATACCGCACTCGAGGGGACACTCATTTCTGAAGACGGCTCCCAGCGTTGCCCCGTCCGCATCGAAGCCAGCTCGAGTAAGGTTTTCTGCTCGAGTGTAAAACCGTAATCAAAACATGAAGCCAAACATCAAGCCAAACATCAAGTCGCCCTCTCTTTAAGTACAAAAATTTTTATAGATGTATCTTCCACAAACAAGCCTTCTATCAATATGATTTTAGTGGATGGATTAGCTACACTACTTTGGAGTAAGCCATGAAAAAGACCATTCCGTTGTTGTTCCTAGTTAGCTTTGCCCTCAGTCTGTCGTTTGAAAATTTCGCCTCGAGCGCAAACGTTTTCAACAGGATCCAGCCAGATTACTTGAAACATAAGTTAGAGCGTAATCTAACGTACAGTGTGCAGCGCAATGTGAGGATAGATACTTCTACTGATTCTTTTTCAGAGAGCCAATTCATTTTTGCCTCGAGCAAACAAGATCACGCCAACTTAAACACAACATCCAAACCCAATGAATCCAAACCCAACGACTCCACTCCGCTCGAGGGTGGGGATCAAACCACATTGGGTTCGCTCGAGGGAAAGCCCTTGCTGTTGATTGTGCTTTTGCTGCTGGGCATTGTGCTGTTGATGGCAATGATTTGGCTTATGGATCAGCAGCACTCGAGCGGGAAATCCGATTCGGAATCAACCCAGAAAGATTAGAAGTACGCCCCACAATCCAAACCCCACAGGATTTCCCACCCCTTGAGCGACCTCACCCTCGAGATGGGAAATCCTTCACATTGTCTTTGGGGGTGTTGTGTGGTAAAAATGGGAATAAACAAAATCATCTGCTCGAGGGTTTGAGCGAGCCATAACTCGAGCCAATAGCAAGTCAAGAGCGAACCAATGCGTCAACTACTTCAAATTGCACCCAAGAATGCACCAAGGAGCTTTGCATGAAAGTCACCGTAGACGGGCGCACCATCGAAGTACCCACGGGAACCAGCGCCATCGATGCGGTGTTTGCCGCTGGCTTGGATGTCCCTTATTTCTGCTCTCAGCCGTACCTTTCGCCCATTGGAGCCTGCCGTATGTGCTTGGTGGAGGCGGGCAGCCCCCGCAAAGGCCCCGACGGAACCCTGATTCTGGACGAAAAAACGGGCCAACCCAAAATCTTTTGGTTCCCCAAACCCCAAGCCTCTTGCACCCTGATGGCAAGCGAAGGCATGGTGATTGTTTCGCAGTCTGCCAGCGTGAAAAAGGCACAAGCGGGCATGATGGAATTCACCCTGATCAACCACCCGCTGGACTGCCCCACCTGTGACAAGGGTGGCGCTTGCGAGCTGCAAGACCGAGCCTACGAATATGGCTACGGCGACTCGAGGTTTGAATTTGACCGCCGCCACGCCGACAAGCATTACAACCTCTCAGAAAATGTAGTGCTGGATCAGGAGCGCTGTATTCACTGCAAACGCTGTGTGCGCTACTTTGAAGAGGTGCCTGGCGAAGAGGTTTTGGACTTTATCGAGCGGGGCAGCTATACCTTTATTGACAGCGCAGAGGAAGGCTTGCCCAGCAACTTTAGCGGTAACATCACCGATATTTGTCCTGTGGGAGCGCTGCTCGATAACGTCTCGAGATTTCGGGGGCGCAACTGGGAGTATGACCATACCGCTACAGTTTGCACCGCGTGTTCAGTGGGTTGCTCGATCACGGTGGATGCTCGAAATGGTCAGCTCGAGCGGATTCAGGGCCGTGAAAACTACCAAGTCAACCAGACTTGGTTGTGTGATGGGGGCCGTTTTGGACACACTTGGCTGCGCCATGAGCGCATCACCACCCCCATGATTCGGGAAGGTGGCACTCGAGCGGGGGCCTGGGTTCCTGCGACTTGGGACGAGGCGATTCGCTTGATTCGGGGCAAGCTGGGCGAGATCTCCAGCAAAAATATCGGGCTGTACAGCCATGCAGACATCACCCTCGAGGAAGGTTTGGCCCTCGAGCGTTTTGCCGCGCAGCTCGGCACAGATTCGGTGGATCATGCACCGCGCTACAGCAGTGCCAGCACCTTGGTTCCACCTACTTTGCTCGAGGTATCACAGGCGGATTTTGTCTTGGTGCTGGGCGCAGACGTTCACGAGGAAGCGCCCGTGCTGGCCCTGCGCCTCGAGGAGATGCTCAAGGGCGGTTTGCTGCCCGCTCGCTATGAACACGGAACCGCCATTGCCGATTTACGAATGCCCGAACGGGTGGTGCGCCAAAGGCATAAATTGGTGGTTTTCTCGAGCAAAAGCAATTTGCTGCACGGTAAAGCGGGTTTGGCTGCGGAGATTTCAGGGGCCAGTGCTTTGCACGATTTGTTGGCGGGTTCGGCGGCCTTTGCCGACATCTTCAAGTCCCTCGAGGCGGCGCAAAAACCCATCGTGATTTTGGGTGCAGAAGTGGCATGTCTGGGCCGCGCAGTATTGCAAGAAGCCGAAACCTTGGTGCAAAAATACAACGCCAAACTGCTGGTCTTGCCCGCAGCCTCCAACTCGAGCGGTTTGTCTCACCTCCAGCTTGTGCCACGCGGCAAAGGCTCGAGCCTGCAAGCCATGCAGGTGGGCGCGGCCTTGGTCAGTCGCCTCGAGCAAGTCCCTGCCGATTTTGCAGGTTTTCTGATGGTTCACGATACCCACCTGACCGAAGCCGCCACTCGAGCGGATGTGTTTTTGCCTGCGGTCAGCTCCTATGAAAAACGCGGAACCTTTATTAACCTCGAGGGGCGGGCGCTCACCTTGCGTGGGGCCGCCATCGATGCGGGGGAGAGCGTAGATCTGATGGGGGTGATTGGGGCTTTGGGCGATGCACTCAACCTCAAACCCGAGATTCGCGGGGTGCGTTCGGCGCAGCGGGAATTTCAAAAGCGGCTGAACATCGACCTCTCGAGTCTGCCCGACGAAGGCCAGATTATCAATTGGAGCGGAACCTCCAGCGCGGCAACCTTCAGCGCCGCAACCTCGAGCGTCCACTCGAGCGTGACCACCATGTGGAAGCCCAATATGTTGCGGGGTAAAAATGTTGTACCACAGCAGGCTCGAGAACTTTTTGTAGGGGGCGATGATTGATGTGGGGATTGATGGGTATGTTCATTTTTAAGCGCTCGAGGGTATTTTGTAGGGGGCAAAACTGATGCCGCCGTGGTTGTGGGACATCATCGTTACTTTGCTCAAAGGAGTTGGGGTGGCCTTTGGGCTGCTGACCACCTTCGCCTACATGACCCTCGTGGAGCGCCGTTTGCTGGCCCGAATGCAAATTCGCTTTGGCCCCAACCGCGTGGGGCCGCTGGGTTTGTTGCAACCTTTGGCGGATGCGGTCAAAAGCATCTTCAAAGAAGACATCATCGTCACCCAAGCCGACAAACTGGTGTTTATTCTGGCCCCGTTTATCGCAGTCACTGCGGCCCTGACCACCTTTGCGATCATTCCCGCTGGGCCACCACACAGCTTTTTTGGTACCGACCCCTGGGTTTTTGATCTGGACATTGGCATTCTGTTTGTACTAGCCCTGACCAGTATGGGGGTCTACGGCATCTTTTTGGGCGGCTGGGCTTCGGGTTCTAAATATCCGCTGCTGGGCGGCCTGCGGGCCAGCGCTCAGATGATCTCCTACGAATTGGGCCAAGGCTTGTCCATTTTGGGAATGCTGATGTTGGTGGGCAGCACCAACCTGCGGGACATCGTGGAATTTCAGTACAGCCACGGCCTGATGATCTTTTTCCAAGTCTTGGGTTTTGTCACCTTCATGATCTCCAGCTTTGCCGAAACTAACCGCACCCCCTTCGACTTCCCCGAAGCCGAGCAGGAGCTGGTAGCGGGTTATCTGACCGAATATTCCAGCATCAAATGGGCGCTGTTCCA
>JANYFS010000437.1 GCA_025359705.1 Deinococcales bacterium
CAGAAGACCGAAGCCTACGACGACCTCAAAGTGACCGCCATTCTGAACCAGATTTCGGGTAAAGACTCGAGCGGCAAAACTACTGCCAAAGTGCCTGCAATTTTTGGCATGAACTTTCAGGCCATCAGTGTGGGTCAAAAACTAAAAGGCAACGGCTATACCAATGCCGCCGCCACTCCCAGCGTGGGCCTGAACGATGCCCTCGAGCATACCGACTTGAGCTTGGGGAAAATGGTTGCGGCCTTGAAAGCGGGCGGCATGTTTGAAAAAACTCTGATCGTGTTGACCGCCAAACACGCTCAAAGCCCGATAGATCCTGCGCTGCGTAAAGTGGTCAGCGATAAAACGATTCCCGATTTGATTGATGGGATTCAAAAAGGCTTATTGGTACAAAATATTCAAGACACCGCAGGTTTGTTTTGGTTGTCCGATGCCAGTAAAACTGCTCAAGTAGTTAGCCTTCTGAATAAAAATAAAGCGGCTGCGGGTATTCAAACCGTATTGTCGGGTGCGGCCCTCGAGCGCAGATTTGGCCCCCTGAACGAGCGTCGCCCCGATATTATCGTGATCCCACAATTGGGTGTTATTTATGCCAGTGCCAAAGCTACCAAAATTGCCGAACACGGTGGATTCTCTAAAGACGATAGCAATGTGGCCTTGCTGGTTTCCAACCCCGCATTTGCCGCCAAAATCTCTAAGAGTATGGTCAAGACCGCCCAAGTTGCCCCCACCATTTTGATGGCACTGGGCCTTGATCCCAATAAACTGCAAGCGGTACAGCTCGAGGGAACCAAAGCCTTGCCCATGTTGCTGAAATAATCAACCTCAAACATGAAGTGAATCTATTCAAGTTATTCAAAATTCAGGTTATTGAAAACACTCGAGCATAATTTGGGTTTGTCCTAAAGTATTTAGGCTTGCCAAACCACGTAACAATAACTAGTTGCGTGGTTTGGCTTTATTCCTATTGCAAAAATCAATCTAAAAACCATGAAGCACAAGATATTAGCCCAATATGACGTTTTCATGACTTTGATATAAGAAGGTTATCTCGCTTGGGTTTATATGTGTTGTCCAAATCCCGATTATTTTTTACCTCGAGCGCGTTGGTTTGAGTTGCCCCTCGAGGTTGCTGTAAGGATGACCCCTTAAGGAGTTCTATGAAACGTACCCTGTTGATCTCCACCTTGGCAATGATATGTGCTTCCTGTAACAATCAAGCTGCCCCCACGGGTTTGGCAAGTGGAGCCTGGAAACCTGATTCAATTGAATCGATCAAAGCTGCCTACACCGCCAATGGCCCTTGGACTTTGGCCCAAAGTAATACCACCTTGGCAACCCCCTTGGCTGGCTTTTGTGATGCTGCGGGTAAATTGGCAGTCAACACCACCAAACAACTGATGCAGCCATATTATTTCCCATTTATCACCGGCAGCGACAACAACCTCGAGGGTTGGTTCGACTACCGTGTCAAGGATCACGAGGAAGCCTTAGTTCACGGAACCTCGAGCGACGGTGGAATCAACTGGATCATCGATGCCACCAAATTGCGTTTGAATAGCACTTGTCCTAAAGATTCGGCAACCCCTTTGGGTAACGATGCAGGCCAAGGTCACGCCATTGTTTTGAACGTGGGCAGCAAGAAATTGCTCTATACCCTCAACCGCGAAGCCAGCCAAGTGGATAAAGAAGGGCTTTTGATTCACGATGTGACTGGTGGAACCGCTGGTTTGGCAGACAGTGAACCCGTCAGCGCAACCACTCCTGTTCCTGCGGGCATTAGCAAAACCGTTGGTTTGATCAATCCAGACGGCATTTTGGGCGTGGTTCCTAATACTGGAACCAGCGCAACCAACCCGCTCAAAGTAATGTATCTTGCCAAATATAAGGGCAAAACTGCCGCAGCTCCTGCTACGGGTTTGGACGCAACCAAGTTGTGCCAAGACAGCCAATCCCAACCCCTCACCACCAAAAAAGCCAACTTTGACCGCACCGAAATGCGGCTTGCCACCACCACCGACGGCATTGCCTTCACCGACATTGGCCTGGTCAAAG
>JANYFS010000440.1 GCA_025359705.1 Deinococcales bacterium
CTTCAGTGCCATCACCACTGCCCTTTCCACGCTGTATCTTTCGGATGATCTGAACTTTTTGTTGGCCCAGCCGATCAGCGCGGTGCGGGTCTTTTCGCAAAAACTGCTCGAGACTTTTCTCAGTTCGGCAGGTTTGGCAGCGCTGCTCACCATCCCCGCTGTCTTGGCATTGGGAGCCGCCTTTGCTGCCCCTTGGTGGTTCTATCCGCTGTCTATTTGGCTGACTCTGATTGTTTACGCCCTGCCCGTGGGCTTTGGGGCCATGATTGCGGTATTTTTGATGCGCTTTGCCCCCGCAGGCCGCGTCCGCGAGATTGCTACAGGCATTGGGGTTGTGCTTTCGGCGGGTCTGATTTACTTTGTGCGGGCGCTAAAACCCGAGGATCTGATCAAATTGATCAGCAATCCCAACCTCAGCAGCGAACAAGCGGTGAAACTGGGCGACCAATTTAACAAACTGCTCGAGCAATACGCAGGCTCCCAAGATACCCTGATGCCCCCCGCACTGGCGGCAAGGGCGCTATGGTCGGCCTCACAAGGCGAGTTCAGCACTGCCATTTTAGGCTTGTCCATTTTGGGCGTGGTTTCGCTGTTGATTGCAGGTTGGTTGGCGGCGCTGGCCTACCGTGAAGGCTGGGTGCGTGGCCTCGAGGGAACCCTCAACAAACTCAACCTCAAGGTACTGACCGCCAGTGTGGGAGAACGGTTTTTTGCCCGCTTTGGGCAAATGGGACACATTTTATACCGCGATGTGCGCTTGCTGTTCCGTGATGCCACCCAGTGGAGCCAACTTTTGATTTTGGTAGCGCTGGTGGGGGTTTACCTGATCAGTATTCGGGCCTATCCGCTGGATGGACTGTTGGGAACCCCCAAATTTCGCAATGTGGTGGGCTATTTGCAATTGGCCTTTCAAAGCTTTGTGATTGCGGGCATTGGGATTCGGGTGGCCTTTCCTGCGGTTTCGCTCGAGGGTTATGGCTACTGGATTCTCCGCACTGGTCCCGTCAATATCCGTGATTTGGTGCTGTGGAAATACTTTGCAGCCCTGCCGCCCATGTTGGTGATCACGGTGATTATGGCGGTGCAAAGCTCCAATTTGCTCCAAACCAGCCCGATGATCCGCAGCATCACCCTGATGGTCGGTATCTCGAGCGCCCTAGTGATCACCGCCTTGGGAGTGGGTCTGGGCGCAGCTTTTCCACGTTTCAAGGCCGACAACCCCAGCGAAATCCCCATGTCTCCTGGAGGCTTGCTGTACATGCTACTTAGTTTGGCCTTTGCTACCTTGTTAGCCCTACTCATGGCGGTTCCTGCATTCTTTACCATCACCATGCAAGAAACTTTCAATACCGCCACCCAATTAACCTACTGGTTTCATGATGGACTTTTGATTTTATTGGGATATTTAAGTGCAACGATTATTGGTGTGATCTGGCCCTTGGCCCACGGTATTCGCGTCCTCGAGAACTATGAACAACCCTAAATAATTCTGATTTTCAAATAGTATTTGCTCGAGCAGTGCAAGCACAGTATAAAAACTAAAGAGACGCAGAAATATCGCATCTCTTTAGTTTTCCAACAATTTTTTAAAACGTGGCCAACCAATCCAGTTGCGGAAACAGTAATTGGCGCATCGGCATTAATTTTATGCCTCGAGCCTCTGCTTCTTTGGCATATTGGGGTAGCGCATCCAGAGTATCATCTACATTTTCATGCAAGAGTACAATACTACCTGCGACTAGACCTTTATTCATACGGCGCAAAAGTTCTGGAACACCCACATTCATAAAGTCACCCGTAGAGTTAGTCCAGCCCCCCAATACCATTTTTAAATCGCTGAGCATCTCTAGCAATTTGGGGGAATAGTTTCCCCCAGGTGGGCGAAAAAATAAGGGGCGCTCGCCTGTAATCCGCTCGAGGGTCAAGTTAGCGTTTTCAATCTCTTGAAACATTTGATCTTCGTTCAGTTCAATAAATCTACGATGATTATAGGTATGGTTGGCAATTTCATGGCCCTCGCGCACAATATCGCGCACAAAATAGGGGTAGCTTTCGGCATTGCGTCCAATAATAAAAAAAGTAGCGTGCAAATTAAGTCGTGCCAAGGTGTCTAATAGCAAAGGTGCATATAAAGGATGTGGGGCATCATCAAAGGTTAGTCCGCTCGAGGGGATTTTATTTTCGATGCCTTTGATAAAAACACTATTTTTAATAGCTCGAGGGTTGTGTTGTGTCCCCAAGAGATCACGGGCTTTGGAAACACGGGGTGTAACTGCTGCACTTAGTGGTTCGCTTTGATAATACACTCGGTCATAAAGCGCACTCCAACTTTGCTCGAGGGGTAGAGCCAAAACTTCCCTCGAGCGCTCACGCGGCACCGAAAGGGTCATCAGTGGGCGGGTGTCTTTGAAGTGTTCGGGCGGGGTTCCTAAAGCGTAGATACTGATGTCCACTTCATCTAGGTTGGGATATTCCTGAAAGGCCGCTTGTACCAATGGTAAGGCTTTATTATTCAAATCGGAGATGCTGTTTTTAAGATCACTCATTTTAAGATTATTACTGTTTAGATTGATACTATTTAGATTACTACTGTTCAGATTATTACTGTTCAGATCGCTGCCGCTGGTTGGAGCGTCGCCATAAGCCGTCATCCAAGCCACTGTGATAAAGCCATTGCTGCCCAATACCGCCGAATACAAATTGGCAGGATTTTGACGCATTTGCCACGGAATAATCTTGGCAGATGCATTGGGAGCCAAAATTGTAACTACTGTTACTAAGAGAAATATGAGAAGTCGCACAAGCTATTGTACACCACTTGGCGTTCGATAACTGACGATTTTATGAGCAAAAAATAAGTTTCCGCGCGTTTTGAATGGCCTAAGATCATTCCACCATTAGCGCAGTTGTCCATGATCCGTTTTCCGTCGTCCGTTTTCTGTCTTGTGCATTGTTTGTGCATTGTTGTGAATACCGTGTCTCAGACAACTGGATTAACTTTTTGATGGTGTGATTTAACCGTCCATTATTCTGACAAATAAGCAACACTGGAAATAATTAACTAGGAAATAGGCCCACTAGGAGCCAACCTCACCCGCCTCAGCGATGACATTTCATGCAATTGCAACATCCAGTTGCTGGGTTTGCCGTTGGGCATAAACACCATAAAGGCACTGCCGCCTGGGTTGAGTTCCAGCACTTCCTCGGCGGGATAAATGCGGTCAGCCCCTTCGCAGAAGGCTCGCAGCAACAGGGTGCGCGGGAAGTCGTACTCGAGGCTGAGGGTGGCAATCAGCGCCAAGCCATCAGGCGCACTATAAAACTGCACGCCCAAACCACGTTCCACCGCCACTTCGTATTCGTGGGCAATCTCTCGAGCCAAGTTGTCCGATTCGGAGATTTCGGGGTTGCTTTGGGTCTTGTTGCTGGATAAAGCGACTTGGCCCCTGCCCCCCTCGCCACTCGAGATTGGGGTTGCTTCGTCATCGTCTTGATCCAGTGGCAAGTGGTTGCGCTCGGCAAAACTGGGGTGGCTCGAGTGGGCCAGTGCGGTTTCGCGGATATCTTCGTTGGTGTCGCTGGAAAGTTTAGCCAGCACAAAAGAAGGCGTATGCACATTTCGGGCCACTTCTAGGCGGCGAGCCACCTCGGGATGGTGGCTCAGGTTATCCAAAACCACAGTCAGGTTGCTTTTGGCAGCGGCGCGGGTGTCGGCATCAGAGTCTTCAATCAACATCTCGAGGGTATCGGGGCGGGTTTGGGCGTGTTGGGCCACGATCAGCCGCACTTTGGGGTGTTCGTCCCTTGACATGCGCTCGAGCATCCAGGTAGGCAAATTGGGATTTTGCGCCACTGCACAGCGCACGCGGTAATCCTCGTCTTCAGCGAAGCGCTCGAGGTCATTTTGGGAAAGTTGGCTCGAGCGGGCTTTTTCGGCCTTCATATTCACCAATTCCAAATAATCTTGTTCGGCACGGTAGCGGTTTTTTAGGGTGTTGACCGTGCGGCGCACTTCGGTGAAGAACTGGGTCAGCTCCTGAACATTGAAGGCTCCCACATCCCCGCCCATTACCAAACGATCCGCCACATAGACCATCAAGCGGCCCAATTCGCTGCTGATTTTGGTGATCTCCAAAAGTACAACCACTTGAGTGCGTTGGCGGGTACTAAAGGTGAGATGTTGGTCACTTAGCATCAGGAATTGTCCATCCGCCTCAATGCGCCGACTGATGCTTTCTATCGGGAGCTGATCTAAATTATCCACAGTTGCTGATTAGTTTATCAGAAGTTTACCCGACTATTGAGCTGATCATGTTGAGCTGATCACGCCATTAAGCTGATCCCGAAAGTTTTGTGCGGCTTCCCTCGAGGCATGGACATCCAAATCCTGAGCATATTGAATCCCCCTCGAGGCGGAGACCACCGCACCCACCCCGCCAGGCAAAAAAGCAGGCGCAAGCGTGCGTGGGTCGGCCCCTTGAGCGCCCAAACCAGGCAGCAACAAAGTGCAGGCAGGCATTTGAGCGCGGAATTTCTCGAGTTCGCCTGGATGGGTCGCGCCCACCACCGCGCCCACGCTCGAGAGGTTAGTGGTACATTTCCCAGGTAAAAGTGGGTCAAAAGTAGGAACCCATTCCCCATCAATCAGGCGAGGGTTTCGAGAAGGTCTTGGCCCTCTCGTTTCGCCATCGGCAAGGCGGGCTAATTCTAAAGATACCCGATCAGATATGCTAAGCCGAGGTAGATAAGATCCACGAATGTCTTGCAGATCCCTCGAGCCTGCATTGCTGGTTTTGACCAGCACAAACACCCCGCCACCGTTGGCCCGCGCGGTTTCTACAAAAGGGGTCAGGGTTTCAAAGCCCAAAAAAGGATTGACCGTGAGCGCACAGCCCGCGTATTGACCGGTCAGCCAAGCTTGGGCATAGGCTTGCGCGGTGGAGCCGATGTCGCCGCGTTTGGCATCCAGAATAATCGGCAGCTCGAGGGCTTGGGCAGCCGCGCAAACCCGCTGCAATATCGCAAACCCCTCGAGGCCGTGCATTTCGTAAAAGGCCACTTGCGGTTTGACACAGGCCACATACGGGGCGCAGGCTTCCAACACCTCGAGGGTGTGCTGCTCGAGGTGGGCGAGGTCGCGGTACAGGTTGGCCCTTGGGTCCAGGCCCAAGCAAAGGCGGGTATTGCGCTCGAGGGTTCGGTTTTGTAGACGTTGGGCAAACATTGGGGATTAGTTTATCGTTATTCGTTGCGCGTTATTCGTTGCGCGTTTTTCGTTATTCGTTTAGGTTGGGAATTTTTATTTGCGTCAAGCAAAAACCTCGAGCCAGTCGGTTTCCTACAGGGTTCCCACAGGTTTCTTACAGGGTTTTTGGTACGCACTCGAGCAGTACCAATTCGGCGGGGCAGAAGGTTCGCACAGGAAACCCACCTGTCCCCAGCCCTCTCGAGACGAAGCCTTTTGCCCCGCTTTCCCCTGGGTGATCGGCGGCTACAAAGCCCATTTGAAAGCGCTCGCCGTATTCCGAGGCATTGACGATGGTAGGCACGCCTGGCAAGCGAATTTGCCCCCCGTGGGTATGTCCCGACAGGGTTAGCCCAACCCAACTTGGAATTTTGGGCAGCATATCGGGGTTGTGTGACATCAGCAGGGTTGCGCTGCGTTGTGAAACCCCCTCGAGGGCCGCTGAGACGTTGGGTTTGCCCCGCAATAGGTCGTCGATACCTGCCAAAGTTAGGTCTTCGCGCAGTTGGGTATGGGTGTTGGTGAGTACCGAAATACCCACACCCTCGAGCAATTTCACCAGTTCGAGCGGAGAAATGGAATGTGGAGTGCGGTCATAATCGTGGTTGCCCAGAACCCCCCAGACTCCCAAGGGCGCACGTAGTGGGGCTAAGGTTCGAGCTAGACCTTGCATTTTTTGGGTGGGCAGCAAACGGCTGACAAAATCCCCCGTAATCACAATCAGATCAGGCTTTTCGCGCAGGGTAGCCTCGATCCAAGGCCGCAAACCGCCTTCTTGCCGCCAATAGTCGAAGTGTAAATCGGTCAGATGCGCTACCCGCACTGAGGTTTTCAGCCCATCCAATACCACTTTGTGTCGGTTGATTTCAAAACGGTGGCCCTCTGCCAAGGCATAACCCGAACCCAGCACAGCCACCCCACCAGCCAAAATAGTTTGAACAAAACGCCGACGATTCATGCCCTCGAGTGTAGACTTACTCTAATGAGTTTGATTAGCATAATGTGTTTGTTGTGTAAATGTGGATTGGATATGAATTTCCAAAAAAACCTCGAGCCAGTAGGGTTTTCGGCTCGAGGTTGATGATTGTTATTCGGGTTGTGGGAAGCCGCGTTTGCTATTTAAAATTCTCAAAATTGCCTTCCCAAGAAACTCGCGCGTAGGCTTTTTCGCCCTCTCGAGTGTTGGTTAAGACCAGTTTGCCAGCACGGTACACGTTCAAAGTCACTTTTCCTTTGCAGCTTAAAACCGCATCCGCATAGACCAGCATGGGTTTTGCGGGTGTTTTGTATTTGGCAGGGTTGACCAGCCAAATGGTGTTCCAACCCGTGCGGGCATTTTTTAGCTCGAGCAGTTTGTTGCGGTCTTCCAGCAAATAACTGACCGTGGCGGGGCAGCTCGAGACCAGTTCATAACGCACCAAATTGGCTCCATCTTTGGGATAGGGTGAAGGAACACTGGGGGGGGTAGCTCGAGGGGTTGTTGGAGTTTTTGGAGTTGTGGCGGCGCTCGAGAGGCCCGAGGTTAGAGGAATCAGGCTGAGGAGTGTAAAAAGGGTGGGTTTAATCGACATTTTGAAAGTCATAGGGGCAGTCTAACTGCTGTTTCTAAGAATGGCTTGAAGGCTTGCCGATTGGCTGCTCAGGAATAGGTTTGTAAAAACGTGTACTGCACGGTTTTTTTACCATCGAGTACATAGCTTTGTGTTCGGTTGCATACCGTGCTATGATCCTTTTGATCAGCGGCTCGAGCAGTCGCTCTTTTTTTTGCCAATTTTTTGCCTATTTTCGGTTGGAAGTTATAATGGTTGGCATGGTGATTACGATTTTGATTGGCCTCGAGATTAGACCCATGTAAATTTAGTTGTGATTCGTTTTTCGTAATTCGTTTTTCGTTTTTCGTTGAAAAATGGGTGGCTCGAGGGTGTTTTATTTCGGCTTTTTCCCCACTGGGCGCGGCAAGCGGAGCTAGCCCGAGAGGTGCTATCTTAGCTCCAAGAAGCAGCGCGTGCTTTGCATAATTACCTACAAAAGATGGTTCTAAATCTTTTTCTCGCCGTCTGTCTTGGCCCAACTACAGCACCTCTCGGGCTGGGCCGCTTGGACAAAGCGGCACTTATCGGGCCTGTCCGCCTCTCGTTTTCTCGCTCTCTCGCCCTCAATCTTTCCCCCTTGAGCGCAGCGACCCCTTCTCCAAAAATATCCCAACAAAGGAACCCCAATGACCACCCTAGATTTTGAAATCGAGCGCCGCCGTACTTTCGCCATTATCTCGCACCCAGACGCGGGTAAGACCACCATGACCGAGAAACTGCTGCTGTATAGCGGCATGATTCAGCAAGCGGGTTCGGTGACTGCCAAGGCGGGGCAAAGCCATGCCAAAAGCGACTGGATGAGCATGGAGCAGCAGCGGGGCATCTCGATTAGCTCGAGCGCCATGCAGTTTGAATATTTGGGGCGGCATATCAATTTGCTGGACACCCCAGGACACCAAGATTTTTCGGAGGATACCTACCGCGTATTAACCGCCGTAGACAGCGCCCTGATGCTGCTGGATGCCGCCAGAGGTGTACAGCAACAGACTGAAAAACTCTTTGCGGTGTGCCGCAACCGTGGCATCCCTATTTTTACCTTTATGAACAAGCTGGATCGCCCTGCGATGGATCTGTTTGAACTGCTCGAGCAGGTGGAAACCACCCTTGCCATCAAATGCTCCCCGATGACTTGGCCCATTGGTTCTGGCCCCGACTTTCAAGGGGTTTACGACCTTTACAAAAAGCAAGTGGTGCTGTTCGAGCGCACCAGCCACGGCAAATTTCGCGCACCTGTGCAAATGACCTCGCTGGAAGATCCTGCGATTGAGCGCTTGATTGGGGTGCAGGAAGCCAAGCAACTGCGCGAGCAAGTCGAATTGATCGAGGGGGCGCTCGAGCCGTTTGATTTTGATGCCTTTATGCGTGGCGAAATGACCCCCGTGTTTTTTGGCAGTGCCATGAATAACTTTGGGGTGGAGGGTTTCCTCGAGCGGTTTGTGGATCTGGCTCCCCAACCCCAAGCGGTGGAAACCACGGTTGGCACGGTTTTTCCAGATGCGCCTTTTATGGGATTTGTGTTCAAGCTGCAAGCCAACATGAGCCGCCACCACCGAGACCGCACCGCCTATATGCGGGTGGTTTCGGGTAAATTCGAGCGGGGCATGGAGGTTTTTCACACCCGCACGGGCCGCAGCATCCGTTTGTCAAGGGCGCATACCCTGTTTGCCGAAGAGCGCGACAGCATCGAGGAAGCCTACCCAGGCGACATTGTGGGTTTGGTCAATCCTGGGGTGTTTCAAATTGGTGATGTGGTCAGTGTGAATCCCAAAATCCAGCTCGAGGGGTTCCCGCGTTTTACCCCCGAAAACTTTGCCAGCGTCACCCCCAAAGATGTTTCCAAGCGCAAAGCCTTTCGCAAAGGACTCGAGCAATTGGCAGAAGAAGGCGTGGTGCAGGTTTTTTACCCAACCGACGGCGGGCGCGACCCGATTTTGGGTGTGGTGGGCCAGCTCCAGCTCGAGGTATTTGAACACCGAATGCTCGAGGAGTATGGGGTAGTCATCGAGATTTTCCCCAACAGTTACCGTTTGGTGCGCTGGGTGGCGGGAGACATGAGTGTGATGGCCCGTTTTGCCAAAAGCGTAGAGGACGACAAAGGCCGCCCCGTGATGCTGTTTCGCAACTCTTGGGATTTGGATTTTGCCAAAGAACAATACGCGGGCCTCGAGTTTTTGCCCCAGCCCCAAGATATGACCGTAATCTCGAGAGAGTGAGCCTCATTTCAGGTTCAAGCCAATATTCAATCGTAATCCCAGACCTACACGGCTGTTTCCAGTACCTCGAGTGGGTTCTCGAGCGGTTTCCAGATCGTTCGTTGATCTTTTTGGGGGATCTGATTCACCGTGGCCCAGACAGCAAAAAAACCCTACAAACCACCCTCGAGCTGGCGGAATCGGGGCGGGCGGTTTTTTTGTGGGGCAACCACGAGCATTGGGTTTATCGTGACCTCAAAAACCTTTCCCTCGAGGGTGCAAGGGCGTATTGTGACCACGAAGACCCAGCCTTATTGCAATCTTACGAGGGGGATTACGCGGCGCTGCTCGAGGACTTTTTGGTGCGGCTCCCTCGAGTGGCCCGCCCTTTTTGGGTGGAAGGGCCGATGTTGTGCGCCCACGCAGCTTGCCCCAGTTTTGGCTCGAGTGCGGATCAGTTGTTGGACGAGGGCTATCTATGGGACACCCCCGAGATGGGTTTGCACCCGCTTCCGCTCGAGCTATTTCCAGATTTGCGCTATTCGGTGCATGGACACACCCCACAGGTGGAGCCGTGGGTAGACCTTGAGGGGCAAGGGGTGATCTATTTGGATTTGGGCGCGTACCGCACAGGAAATTTCTGTGTTTGGGATGCAGAAGAGGCTCGAGTGGTGATGTTTGGGGATTAGGGGTTGGCGCTCGAGGGAGATCAAGAATTGCAGAATAACAATTTATAGTTTTCCACTTCGAGTAGAAAAATAGGAAAAGCAAAACCCTCGAGCCAAATCTTTTTCCCGCCCTCTCGCCCTCTCGCCCTCAATCCTTCCCGTCCTCCCGTCCTCTCGCCCTCAATCCTTGCCCCCTCGAGCCAAATCTTTCTCTCGCACTCAATCTTCCCCTTCTTCATTTGCTATCTCTCGAGCCATGCCCGTAAACTGATGAACACGATTTCAAACGCCGATCTGTGCAAGGGGTGGCGATAGGACGGGCGGATGGACGGTTTTACAAAACTTCAAAAAACATTTGGCTATTTGGCACAGCGGGATCAGGCTCAGGTGGTCTCCGCCTACGAATTTGCCAAAGAAGCCCACCAGCACATGATTCGCAAAAGTGGAGAACCCTACATCACCCACCCGGTGGCGGTGGCGCAGATCTTGGCAGATATGGGCATGGACGCGGATGTGCTGTCGGCGGGCCTGCTGCACGATACTGTAGAAGATACCGATGTCACCTTTGAAATGGTCGAAGAACTGTTTGGCCCAGATGTGCGGCGGATTGTGGAAGGCGAAACCAAGGTTTCCAAGCTAGCCAAGTTTTCCGAGCGGGCGGGCTTTACCAAACAAGACGAACAGGCCGAAAACCTGCGCCAAATGCTGATTGCCATGACCGGCGATATTCGGATCATTATTGTGAAATTGGCAGACCGCTTGCACAATATGCGAACCCTCGAGCATATGCCCGCCGAAAAGCAAAAGCGCATTGCTCAAGAAACCCTCGAGATTTTTGCGCCGCTGGCCCACCGTTTGGGCATTGGGCAAGTCAAATGGGAGCTGGAGGACC
>JANYFS010000458.1 GCA_025359705.1 Deinococcales bacterium
CTGCTTATAACGCTGATATGGCAGCCCTCGCTACTGATCTTGAACTCGAGATCAGTATTAGTGACACTTCCATCATGTTTGCCCTACCCATTCCTATTGGTGCCAATTTTTCACTAAGTGTACGGGCCATTCAATTGATGCGAAATTTGGACAGTCATTCAACAATGCTTGAAATCTCAAAGCAGATGTCCTTAACTGTCCCGAATTTAATTGATGCGGCGCATGAATTGATCAACTATAATTTGGCAGATATCGTGGCTTCGCCATTTGTTCACCCGAATTTTATTAAACAACTCGGAGAAGCAATGGTAGTAATTATGGGGCCAATGGGTGAAGTGGTGCTTGAGGATGCTATTTATGACTTGGGCCTCGAGCCAAATGCAATTTCCGAAAGGATTCTGCCTGCACTACTGTGCGAAGTAAAAGTTCAATTAACACAAAATGATTGGAAATATGAATTTTATATACAGGTACGCAATCTTTGTGGGAAGTATTCAATTATTTTTGATGATTTAAATATGGATTCTCCATATGTAGTTCCCCCAAAAAACAAGCCAGCAGGATTACCACATGGTCGCAGGGGTAGGTCTTAGCCCGCTGTGTACGGGTGATAACTGGACTGATTGGCAACCGTGCAAATTAGAGCAGTTGTCCGTTGTTTGGTTTTCGGTTTTCGTTGAGTGTGTTTATATAGCGCTCAGCAGAGAGATGGACACACCTACTCGAGATGCGATGAGGATTTTTGCATGAGACGAGCTTTACCAAGGATCACTCGAGGTATTTTTGTGTTGATCATTTCGGATTGCTATAACTTCTACCCAATTCGGTAGCGACACGAACTGGCCCCAGAAGAAATCTGGGTTTCCCGTACCACCGTCACACCCAATAACCTTTGGTACAAAACCTGTTCGCTGCCGCAAAGCTGCTTGTGGGTGCGGGCTACGTCTAGGTTGGGGCAGTTGCCTTGCTCGAGGAACAAAGTACCGCGTTCACAGCAGCGCACTTTGGCTTGGTAGCCTGCTTCGGAAAGCAACTCCGCCAACAGTGCCAATTTTTGCTCGAGCGTAGCGGCGTTTTGCAACAGGGGAGACCAGGCCGCAAACAGTTTTTCCTCTCGAGCGTCCATGATTTTGAGCAAAGCACCCTCGCCAAATAAGTGTTCGAGGTGTTCGATCATATCCAGGCACAGATTGGCGTAGTTTTTGGGGAAGGCTCCCTCACCTTTGCAAGACAGTCGAAAGACATGCTGGGGCCGCCCGCGCCCACACGGTTTTTCCACGCTCGAGACGATCAGCCCCGCCCCCTCGAGGTCGCAAAGGTGCTTGCGGGCCGCAGGAACACTGATGTTCATGGCCTCGGCAAGGTCTTGCACCGTCGAACCCGCATTGGATTTGAGCATGGACAGAACTTTGGATTTGGTGTTGTCTTGCAGGTTTGGGATCATGATTTTGGTGTGTATTCAGCTCGAGCGCTTCCGCTCAAACCATCGGTAGGCTCGAGAGGTTTTGTACGCTGATTCGCCCCGCTAGGGTGCGGGCTAGGCTCGATAGGGCTACTGCTGCGGGACTTTCGGGGTTGCTCAGTACCACAGGGGTTCCCGAATCGCCCGCTTCCCGTGTGGGAATATCCAGCGGGATCTCGCCCAAAAAGAACATATTCAGGCGCAAGGCGGTGTTTTTGGCCCCACCATGTCCAAAAATATCGTAGCGATTGCCGGTGTCGGGGGCAATGAAGTAGCTCATGTTTTCGATCATGCCCAAAATGGGAACGTTATTCTTGCGGAACATGTCGATGGCCCGTGTTGCATCAATCAGGGCCACATCCTGCGGGGTGGTGACAATCACTGCGCCCGTGACATTGACCGTAGTGGACAGCGACAACTGTACATCACCGGTACCTGGCGGCAGGTCGATGATCAAATAATCCAATTCGCCCCAAGCCACATCTTTGAGAAATTGCTGTACCGCCGAGTGCAACATCGGGCCGCGCCAGACTAGGGCTTGGCCTGGGGCCACCAAATTCGCCATACTTACAAATTTAATGCCGTGCCGCTCGAGCGGAACCATTTTGCGTTGTTCGTTAGCCTTCAGGCGGGCGCTGGACTCGCCCAACATGTGTGAGACACTGGGACCGTAAATGTCGCCGTCCATCAGCCCCACTTTGGCCCCCGTTTGGGCCAGCGCCGTTGCCAAGTTGACCGCCACCGAAGACTTACCCACCCCGCCTTTGCCCGAACCCACCACAATAATGTGCTGGATTCCCTCGAGCGCAGGTTTGCTTTGCGAACGCACCGTGGCCCCAAAGCTCACATTGACCGCTTCCACGCCCTCAACCGCCTCGAGCGCATTGCGTACATCGCGCTCGATCACCGCTTTCATCGGGCAGGCAGGAGTGGTTAGGTTGATTTTGACCAAAACGGTTGCACCCTCGAGGGCCAAATGTTCGACCATGCCCAAGCTCACCAGGTCTTGGTGCAATTCAGGATCATTGACCCCACGAAGGGCGTTGCGGAGAGTTTCGATGCTGGGAGTGGACGTGGGGCTTGACATATCGCTCTCAACTTAGCACTCGAGCGGGGGGGCGGTTGGAACAGGAATCACAAAAGGATGGCTCGAGATGGGCTAGG
>JANYFS010000516.1 GCA_025359705.1 Deinococcales bacterium
CCAAGAAAGCGGCATGGAGATGATGCGAATGCGGATGCCCAAAGGCGGCAGCATGGATTTGGGAACCGAACTGCGCGGCAGCAAAATCCTCTCGAGCGAGGTGGTGGCGGAGTTTTGGGTTACGGAGCTGGAAGATTAACCGCAGATCTCAATCCTGCATTTTCGGGAACCGCCACCCGCAAGGCCAGCGGCAAAATCTTCACCTCGAGCGGGGTGTGTTCGCACAGTTCGCCGTCCACATTGGCAATCAGTTGCTTTTTTAGGGATACTACACGAATATGCGTGCCATGCAACGAAAACACATCCATTTTGTTGGACTTTTTGACAATTAGGCTCCAAAACCCCGTAATCAAACTCCACCAGCTATCGCGGCCCAGCAGCACCGTCTCGAGCTTGCCATCGTCCAGATAGACCATTGGCGCGGTGATAAAGCCCGCCACATGGCTGTTGTTGGCACAGATGATTTGGTGGGTTTTGACCTTCATCCGCAGATCATCGGTTTTTAGCTCGAGGGAAAGGGGGCGTTGCCCCTTGAGGGTACGAAAAGCGCTGACAGGCCATGCCAGCAGTCCCAAGCGGCGTTTGAGTTCTTTGTCCAAGCCTGCGGCAATCTGGGCCGATGCGCCCAGTGCCACGCTGTTGATAAAAATCCGCCCATTGACCTGCCCCAGATCCACTCGAGCGAAGCGCCGTTCAGACAAGACCCGCGCCGCCGCCGCCAGCTCGAGGGGCATATTTAATCCTCTGGCAAAGGTATTGCCCGTTCCCAGCGGCAAAATCCCCATAGCAGTTTGCGAACCTGCCAGCATTCCCGCACAGCTCGAGAGGGTTCCGTCTCCCCCGCCACAAATCACCATTTCCGCACCCGCCTCCACATGCTGCCGAATCAGGGCTTGGGTTTCGGCAGCACTTTTAACCAAATGGGCATCCAGCACAAAACCCTGCGCCTCGAGCGCGATTTTGGCACTTGCAAATTGTTCGGCACCTTTTCTCGAGTTACCGTTAATGATCAGTAAAGTTGATCCCGTATCTGTTAAACCCGACATGAGCTACACAATAGCTTTAAAAACTGTTGTCCGTGATCCGTTGTCCGTTGTCCGTTTAGAAAAATATTGTTTCAGACGGGTAAATTACCCTAAATCTCCTCGAGCAACACCACCGCACTGGCATGTTCTTTGGTATGGGTCAAACTCAGATGCGCCCGCCAGCCGCGTGCCTTCATAGTTGCCGCCAGCTCGAGGGAAAACTCGAGGCGGGGTTTGGAAAATTTAAAGGGGCCGTCTGGAGTGGGTTCGCGCACCACCCCCACATCCCGCCAGCCATGCACCACGGGCCAGACTTTTTGAAAGGCTTCCTTCGCCGCAAACCGCGCCGCCAAAGAAGGCACGGGGTCGCTCGAGCGCAAACAATACTCAAGTTCGGCGGGGGTAAAAATCCGCTGCAAAAAAGAATCCCCGCTCGAGGCCCAGGTTTTGCGAATGCGCTCGAGTTCGATCAGGTCGTGTCCGATGGCGATGATCATGACCGCACCACTCGAGCGATATAAAACCCATCCACCCCCGCCAGCGGTAAGGTATAGACCCCGTGCTGGGTGGCAATATGCGGCAGCTCGAGCGGGATTTTTTGGCTAGCAAATTCGGGGTGGCGCTCGAGGAAAGCCGCGATTTGCTGTTCACCTTCCGCCAGACTGATCGCGCATACGCTGTAGACCAACACTCCGCCCGCTTCCACTTTGGCGGCGGCATTTTCGAGCATTTTAGCTTGAATCTCCACCAGTTGGGCTTGGTCTTCGGGGCGCAGGCGCAGTTTGATTTCGGGGTGTCCGCGCAAGGTGCCAGTGCCTGTGCAGGGCGCGTCCAGCAGTACAAAAGGCGCAGCCAACACGGTTTCGGGCAGGGGCAAAGTTAGATCCACCTCGAGGAAAGAAGCACTTAGCCCCATGCGCTCGAGGTTTTTCTGGGCTTGCACATGCTTGCGCCCGTCCAGGTCGATGCTGGTCACATCAAAACCCATGCGGGCCAAGAAACTGGCTTTGATGCCGTTGCCGCCTGCCAAATCCAAAACTCTTTTACCGCTCACATCTCCCAAAGCATCGGTGAGAGAAGTAGTAACCGCAAAAGATGCGGGATTGATCGGCTGGACTTGCCCGTGTTGGTAGGCTTTGCTGCTGGCAAGCGACTGGCCCAAAATCACTTTATAGATGTCTTGGTGGCCTGTTTCCACCACTGCGCCTTCATCCTCGAGCAAGGCAATGCCCTCGTCGGAACACCACAACCACAGCGGAGACGGTTGCAGCAAGGCTATTTTGACCGCCCCCGATTGCTCGCCATAGGTCACATCAAATTCCCCCTCGAGCCATTCGGACAGCGCATAGCGGGATCTGGAATTCGGCTCGAGCGGCTCGAGTTTCCGCAAGACCGCATTGACCACCCCCGAAATTTTGCCTAAATCGCGTTTGGCAAGCTCCACATATTCGTTGACCACCGCGTGGGCCGCAGTCTCGAGGATCAGTTTTTCAAAGGCTCCCAGCATCAAAATCAGTTTGGCTTTGGGCGGAGTATTGGGCCGAATATGTTGAGTCACCAAAGGCTCGAGGGCATACCAATAGCGCAATGTGCCGTAGACCAAATGGGTACACAACCCCGCATCCCGACTCTCGAGCTTGGCACGGCGCAACGCAGTATCCAAAGTGGGCGCAGCATAACCCCCCTCGAGGACGGTATACAGCACCGAAAGCGCAACCGCTCGAGGGTCTTGTGGTTTATTTTGTGGTTTATTCTTTAAACTTTTTTGACTGGGACGGTTCATTAGGTAGGCATCATACAGGTATGGATACGGGTTTCGCTCATCTGGGCTGAGTGGGCAAATACAAACGGCCCGAGCGGGGCGGGAGGTAAAACGTGTGGTCGGGCAGCATCCCGATGGTATCCCCCGATATGACTTCGCGGTAATGCCCCGTGGGAATCTCGGGTAGGGCCACTGCCACCGTGTCGTGGCCTGTGTTCATCACCACAAAGGCATGATCCGAACCATACGAGCGGCGGTAGACCAAAATATCCCCCTCGGCCTTCAGCACTGCAAAAATCCCCCGCCGCAGGGCCAGGCTATCTTTGCGAGCGGCAATCAGTTTTTTGCTGTATTCCAGCGCATTGTGATCCCATTGGCTGGGGTCGTGCCACGGAAAAGCCCGACGGCAATCGGGATCGGGGCCACCGTGCATTCCAATTTCATCACCGTAGTAGATGCAAGGTACGCCCACATAGGTCATTTGAAACAGATGGGCCAACTGAAAAGCGCTTTCATCGCCGCCTACCACATTTCTAAAACGCGGGGTGTCGTGTGAACCCAGCAAATTGAGCTGGGCCAAAGTGATTTGATTGGGATACAAACCCAGCAAACCACTGATACGGTGAGCAAATTCCCCCGTCTCGAGCGCGGGAATATGCCCATAGCCACTGCTTTGGTAGGTATCGGGGCGCAGGCTTCTCGAGCCAAAATAGCCAATCACGGGCCGCGAAAACATGTAGTTCATCACCGCATCGAACTGGTCGCCGTGTAGCCAGCGGCGGGCATCGTCCCAAATTTCCCCCACAATATAGGCATTTGGATTGATGTTTTTGACCCGTTTGCGGAATTCTTGCCAAAAGCTATCGTCGTTGATCTCGTTGGGAACATCCAAACGCCAACCATCGATGCCAAAACGAATCCAATATTCGGCAACATCCCACAAAAATTCCCGCACCGCAGGGGTATCGGTATTAAATTTGGGCAAAGCGCGGTTGCCCCACCACGAGGCATACCCAGGGTCGCCATCGGTACTGTAGGGGCGCAGTGGATAGTTGTAGACATGGAACCAGTCCAAATAGGCGCTGTGCGGGCCGTTTTCCAATACATCGTTGAACTGAAAAAAACCCCTCGAGGCATGGTTAAAAACCCCATCCAAAATGACCTTAATTCCCCTCGAGTGAGCCTCGTCGAGCAAGGTTCGCAAGGCTTGGTTTCCGCCCAGCATGGGATCGACTTGGTAGTAATCGTGGGTGTGATAGCGGTGGTTGGCTGCGGCCTGAAAAACGGGGCAAAAATAAATGGCGTTGATTCCCAGTTCCACCAAATAATCGAGGTGTTCCACCACCCCCAGCAAATCACCGCCTTGATATTTCTCGAGGTGCGGATCAGCACCCCAAGCCTGAAGATTATTGGGCTTAGCGACTTTGGAACTTTGGGCAAAGCGGTCTGGAAAAATCTGATAAAAAACCGCATCTTTAACCCATTCAGGGGTATGAATTGCTAGGGGCATGACCTCGATCTTAACACACCGTTGACCCTACCCACACGCTTAGCAAATGCAAAAAAATATCTATGCCCACAGATTGTGGCAAGCAATCGATTTTTTTCACAATCTTAGATGGCTTCACTTTAGGCTATGCTCGCTGCCAGAGTGATACGTTTCCTCGAGCTTCGCTGATACAGCGCTGATACAACGCTAATACAACATTTCTTCAATCCAAAACCCAAATTCGACCCAAATTCGACCCAAATTCAAAAAACAAAAAGTTCCACCCCTCGAGCGCCCCCAGCAAAACCCGTATTCTGGAACCCATAGCACCTTCCCAACATATCTAGTTAAGAACATCACCCCAACCTCGAGGTCACACATATGGGTCAAGCGAATCCGAATCAAGCACTGAGCAATGGCACCAAATTGCGAGGCGGGCAATACACCATCGAAAAAGTATTGGGGCAGGGCGGTTTTGGCATCACTTATTTGGCGCTGGATAGCGGCTTGGGGGTGCGGGTGGCCCTGAAAGAGTTGTTTCCCGGATCGGCAGCCTCGAGGGGGGCTGCCAATACGGTGCAGGTCACGCCCGAGGCCAGGGCCGAGTTTGAGGGGCTGAAAAAAGAGTTCCGTACCGAGGCCCAAGTGCTGCTGAGCTTGCGCCATCCTGCGGTGGTGCGGGTTTTATCGGTATTCGAGGAAAACGAAAGTGCCTACCTGGTGATGGAACTGCTCGAGGGTGAAAATTTGGGTTCCAAAATCGCGCGGGATCACTTTATTTCGGAGGCCGAGGCCAAACCGATGTTGGATGCTTTGCTGGGGGCGCTCGAGGAGATTCACCGCAAAAATTTGCTGCACCGTGACATCAAACCCGATAACATCATGCTGACCGCAGACGGGCCAATTCTGATTGACTTTGGCACTGCACTGAAGGTGGATGGCTCACAATTGTCCAATGCCCCCACGCTCACCCCTGCCTACGCCCCGCTCGAGCAGTACCTCAAACAAGGCAACTTTGGCCCTGCCACCGATCTGTACGCACTTTCGGCAACTTTTTACCATGCTCTGTCGGGCGTACAAGCGCCCTCGAGCCTCGAGCGGGCCAAGGGTGCCACCCTACAACCCATTACCCTGTTTAACCCCATGGTCTCACCTGCCTTGGAAAGTATGCTCGAGAAAGGGATGCGCCTCAAGATTGCGGATCGCCCGCAAAGTGCCTCCGAAATGCGGCGAATGTTGAGCTTGAGTACACCCGTAGCCAGCATTCCACCAGCACCCATTCCTCAACCCATTCCACAGCCAATTCCTCAACCCGTCCCACAGCCGATTCCACAGCCCATTCCACAACCGATTCCTCAACCCATTCCTCAAGCTCCAATCCCACAACCCATTCCACAAAATCCCCCGCCTCCCCCGCCCCGTTCTGGCCCCTCGAGCGCTAATCCTGCCCCTCGAGGAAATGCGGCGGCTCCATTTGTGGCAATTCTTTTGCTGGGGCTTTTGGGTGGCGGTGGCTACGTGGCGTGGCAAATGTTTGGGCCAAAAGCCTCGAGCGGAAACACGCCCATAACTCCAGTGACACCCACACCCACTCCAAATCCCACACCCACTCCAACACCCAAAACTCCAGTGACACCCACACCCACTCCAGTTAGCGCTTCACCGCTCGAGCCAGAAAGTGGGTTAATTCCCGCTCGAGCGGCGGTATTTCAAGCCTATGCCCAAAATAACTATGCCGAAGTGGTTTCCAAAGCCGACGAACGGCTAAACAACACCCCAACCGACGCACTGGTGGCGCTGTACCGCAACAATGCTTTGCAAAAACAACTGGGGCGCAGCACGATTACCATCGGGATTAGTGTTCCCACTTCGGGCAAAAATGCCCAGTCGGGCGAGGCGGTGTTGCAGGGGATCAATTTGGCGGTCAACGAGGCCAACAAAAAAGGGATTGCGGGCAAATATATTGCAGTACAGGTGCTAAACGATGCCTTTGACCGCGCCCAAGCGGTGCAAGTTGCCAGCAAATTTGTGGCAGATCCCAGCATTTTGGGGGTGATCGGCCCGGTCAACTCGAGCGCGGCCTTGGCTGCCGCCGAAATCTACGCGGGTGGCCTGCCCCACCTGCTGCCCACGGCGGTGGATGACCGTTTGTCCCAATATGCCGAATACACTTTTCGCTTGTCGCCCAGCAATGCAGTGCAGGGCAAGGCCATCGCTCACCTGATGCAAAACCAAAACATTGCTCGAGTGGCGGTCTATCAAGACGACAAAGATGCCTATTCCAAAAGCCTGACTGACAGCTTTGTCAAAGAGGCCAAAGTGCTGGGCATTGGCACGGCAATCTTGCCCTTCAGCGTAGGCAAAACCCCCTCGAGCGTGCCGCAAAATGCGGATGCGGTGATGATTGCGGGCAGCTACCCCGATGTGGCGGGCATTGCCAAATTTTTGCGCTCGAGCAACTTGAATATGCCACTGTTTACCGGCAGTGCGGCCTATAGCCAAGAACTGTTGCAACAAGGCGGAACCGCCGTGGAAGGTTTGGTTTTAACCGCGCAATTCCACTCCACCCTCAAAAATCCTAAGGTGCAAGAATTTTCCAACCGCTTTGCCCGTTTATACGGTGGCGGAACCCCCAACGCTCGAGCGGCCCAGGCGTACTTGGCTGCCAAAAGCCTGATCACCGCCCTCGAGCGAGCCAAAACCC
>JANYFS010000528.1 GCA_025359705.1 Deinococcales bacterium
CGCACTTCCACCCCGTGATCGCGCAAGGCTTTAACCGCCATTGGCAAAAAGATGGGGGCAATATCGGCATGAACCAGCAAAGTCTCGAGGGAATTACACACCCCAGGGCGCTGCACTTTGCCATTGATAAGAATGTTTAGGGCCATGTCACAGTCAGCGCTGGCATCGATGAGCAAATGACAATTGCCCACCCCTGTTTCGATCACAGGGACTTTGGCATTTTCCACCACATGGGCGATCAGGCCCGCGCCGCCCCGTGGGATCACCAAATCTACTTTGCCCCGTGCGGTCAAAAGTTCGGTCACGGTGGCGCGGTCTGCCGAGTCGATCAATTGAATGGCCCCCGCAGGAAACCCAGAGCGCTCGAGGCCGAGCTGCATGGCGGCAACCAACGCACGGTTGCTGTTTAGCGCACTGGCAGAACCGCGCAAAACCACGCTCGAGCCTGCTTTAAGGCACAGAGCCGCCGCATCCACCGTGACATTGGGTCTGGATTCGTAAATCATGCCGATCACCCCAAAAGGCACGGTCACTTTTTGCATTCGCATTCCGTTGGCATGTGTCCAGCCCTCGAGGGTACGGCCCAATGGATCGGGCAATTTCGCCACATCCCGCACGGCTTGGCACATATCGGCAAAGCGTTTGGGATGCAGGGCAAGGCGGTCTACTAGCGCCTCTGAAGTGCCTTTTTCCCGCTCGAGGGCCACGTCCAGAGCATTTTGCTCCAGAATCTGCGGCATGGCTTGCTCGAGGGCCACCGCAATCTGCTCGAGGGCAACGTTGCGGTTTAAGGCCGCCAGTTTGCGGCTGGCACTTTTGGCCTGCTCGAGTAAAGGGGCAATCGATACGATTTGGGATATGGGTTGGGTTGGGGCGGTTTCAATCGACATGATCTGTATTGTAGGTGTTGGGTGTGGCTCGAGGGGTTTGCTTTTTCAGACAACCGTGTGGGTGGCTTCGCTCGAGGGTAAGAGGGTATGAAAAAAAATTTGTGGCTCGAGGTTTTACATTTTTTAACCTGAGTTCGGGTTAAAGTTATTTGCGAACTTAAAAGTAAATGTTCTGTTTTTAGACACAAATTTCTTGGATTTCTAGATGATCTCAAGCGAGATGGCTCCATTTTTAACCCAAATTTGGTTCCAAATGGCTTCGCAACTCGAGCCGCGTGCTTATCCCGAACTCAGGTTAAAAAAAGATCAAAAATTTTGGGCAACTGAAAACCAGCGCTTATCCCGAACTCAGGTTAAGCTATCGTAGGGAAGGCGACCCCGGCTCTGTTTTCTCATAAATACAAGTCTAAGGGATCGCCTTTTTTTATGCCTTCAAGTTTTGACCCCTAGAGAAGACGCTGGGTTGTGATGCTGGACTCCAACCCTGCTGCCCGAGCGGATGGGAAGTCGGATTTTTAGTAGGGGGATCAGGGCATCGGTGGGCGGTCTAAAAGCCACTGATCTACCGCTAACTTTGAACGTGCATTGCTTTAGTCCGCCAAGTCGAGATACGGCAACCGAACCACCGCGCAAGTTCCCCGACCCAATTCACTCTCGAGGTGCATTTTACCCCCATGCAATTCGCAGATCCTCAAAGCAATCGGCAAGCCCAAACCAGTGCCGCTGGGATCGCCGTCTCGCGTTCGGGATTGGTCTGCGCGGTAAAAGCGCTCGAAGACGTGGGGTAAATCTTCAGACGAAATCCCAATGCCATTATCCCAGATTCGTAACTCGAGCTGAGCTGGTTCATCCGCATCCATGCCAGATCGTTTTGTAATTGACATGCCAATATACCCTCCAGCGGGGCTGTATTTGATGGCATTCTCCAGCAAGATCAAGACCAGTTGTTTCATGCGGTCACGGCTGCCAACCAAATCGAGATCCTCAAGGGTTCCTAACTCGAAATGGTGCTTGTTGGAGAATTTTTGGACTTCTTTCCACACCTCGAGCAATACGGGCTTGAGTGCAAATTCGTCGGTTGGAATTGCCGCGCCCGAATCACCTTTAGCCAGTGCCAGTAAATCATTGACCAATCTGCCCAGACGGATGGCTTCTTTTTCGGCTTCACTAAGGGCTTCGTTGCGGTCGCTGACCGACATGGTTGGATAGCGCTGCACGAGTTCCAAGTTGCCTTGAATGGCGGTCAAGGGAGCGCGGAATTCATGCGAGGCATCCGAGACGAAGCGCTTTTGGGCCTCGACTAAGCCTCGCAATTTGGTTTCGCTTTCACGCAGGGCGCGTTCGCTGCGTTTGCGTTCGGTAATGTCGGAATGAATACCGATCCATTCGCGGACTCGAGACTTCAACTTGGGAACCTCTAGATCATCTAACGGGTGATTAGGGGATTCCAA
>JANYFS010000533.1 GCA_025359705.1 Deinococcales bacterium
GCCAAATCCATATGTTGCCCTTCGGCGGTGCGGTGGATCATCTGTAAAAACTCGAGTCTGGCGGCGGGTGGCCCTGCAAAAACCGCTTGCCACATATAAATATGCAGGGCATCCCCCGCATTTAGGGCTAGGGGCATCCCATGAATTCGGTGCAGCGCAGGGGTGCCACGCCGTGCTTCTGAGTCGTCCTCGATGTCGTCGTGGATCAGCACCCAGTTTTGAAACAGCTCGAGGGCCGCCGCCAAAGGAAGGGCATCCGCCTGGCTTGCGCCGTAAGCTCGAGCGCACAGCACCAAGAGCGAACCCCGAATCAGTTTGCCTTCGCGCTGCGGATAGTCCCGCATCATCTGGTAGAGCAAATCAATCTCGAGGGTGGGGTGGCTTTTGGGCAGCAGCTCGTCGATAAATTGGGCAATGGCGGTACGCACGGTCTCACGATAATCACCCTTCATTTATCACCCTTCACTTCCCCCCACCATGCCTTAAACGCCTCGAGACCTCTGGCAAACATCAGGGGGCGTTTTTCGCGTTTGCCTAGTTTTTTGCGGCTCCCAAGAGGGTTTATGGGAGTGAATTCGGGGACTAAGGCCCAATTGGTGTTCATGGGTTGGAAGTTTTTGGGATTGGCGCTCTCGAGGTAGCGAACCAAACCGCCCAACATGCTCGAGGGGGGAGGGACAATAGGTTCTTGGCCCAAGGCCAAGCGTGCGGCGTTGGTTCCTGCCAGCCAGCCTGTGGCGGCGCTCTCGAGGTAGCCTTCGGTTCCTGCCAGCACCCCTGCCACCAGCACTCGAGGGTCGGAGCGCATTTGCAAAGTGGCGGTGAGGACTTTGGGGGCGCACAAATAGGTGTTGCGGTGCATCACGCCGTAGCGCACAATCTCGGCATTCTCGAGGCCGGGAATCGTTTGCACCATCAGCTTCTGGTCGGGCCATTTTAGACCGGTCTGAAAGCCCACCATGCTCCACATTTGCCCTGCGGCATCTTCTTGGCGCAGTTGTACCACGGCCCACGGCTCGCGGTCTGTGGCGGGGTTGTGTAAGCCTTTGGGTTTCATCGGGCCGAAACGGGGGGTTTCCACGCCGCGCCGTGCGATTTCTTCGATGGGCATACAGCCTTCAAAAAACTCGAGCTTTTCCCAGTCGTGCGGGGTGTGCGCCCGCGCATCGCTGACCGCCTGATACCACGCGGCATATTGCTCTTTGTCCATCGGACAGTTGATGTAGTCGGCCTCTTGGTCGTAGCGGCCTTTGCGGTAGGCAATATCCATGTTGATGCTTTCAAAGGAAATTACGGGCGCGGCTGCGTCGTAGAAGGCCAAATGCTCGCCTTCGGTAAAGCGCTGCAAATCTTGGGCCAGTGCGTCCGAGGTCAGTGGCCCACTCGCCAGTACCACAATGCCTTCGGGAACCCTCGAGAGTTCGGTGTCATGCACGGTGATCTTGGGATGGCTGCGAATTTGGGCGGTCACATGCTGAGAAAACTCTTCCCTCGAGACTGCGAGCGCCCCTCCTGCGGGAACCCGTGCCACCTGTGCCGCTTCCATAATCAAGCTGCCCACTTCGCGCATTTCGGCTTGCAGCAAGCCTTTGGCATTGGTATCGCCCTCACCGCCTAGGCTGTTGCTACAGACCAATTCGGCAAAGTTTCCGCTGCGGTGCGCGGGGGTCATCTTGCTGGGGCGCATTTCATAAAGATCAACCAAAACCCCCGCTCGAGCCGCAGCCAAAGCCGCCTCCGAGCCACTGAGTCCTGCGCCAATCACGGTAATTCTAGGTAAGTTCATAGTCTGTAAAGAGTATAGCGGGGTAGGTCGCTTTTCTCGAGTGCAGTATTATACTCACTATACACACGATACTCACTAGTGTAATGATCTTAGGCATCATCCCCATTCTTTCTCACATCAGCCTCGAGCAAAATTCCCCTCGAGCAAAGTTCTAAAAACAGGAGTCCCAGACATGGTTCAATACGTGATTTCCAGTTACGAACAATTCCTAACACGGGTGCTGGGCAACTTGCCGCAGATTTTTTGGGTAACGGTGATTGTGCTGGGCCTGATGCTGGTCACTGCCGCACTGTACCGCGCCCAAATGCTGCGGGTCTCGAGTACGGTGGTGGTGCGGGTGCGGCAGGTTTCGCCGTGGTTGTTTTGCATTCCTGTTTTTTTGATCGTCTGGCTGGGCTTGGGTCTGACCCAACGCATGGTTTTGCAGCGGATTTCACAAGATGCCAGCGCCCAATTCTCCAGCAGCGAAGACTTTTTGGGCGGTGAATCCTACCAAGTTAGCCCCCGTGCGGTGTATTTGTCCGAAAAAATCTACACCCGCAGCTTGATTTTGCCCCCCGATCTTTTGGAAAAAATCAGCGATACCGGCGCGGGTGCGCTCGAGCCGTATTTGACCGATCCCAGCAGCGAAAATATTTTGAAACTGGTGGACACCTTCAAACGCAGTGGGCGCAATGTGGTGTTTACCCGCGAGGCAGTGCTAAAAAATGAAGAACCCTTGCCGCTGGACTCGAGCGATTTGAAAGTCAATTTGAAAGTGCAGCAAAACGAAAAACGCAGTTTCTATGATGTGGATTTTGAAGGCCGTTATGTGTTGGCAAACCCCTTGCCAGACAAAAAAACCGTGCGCTTTGTGTTTCCGCTGCCCCAAGGCGAAGGCAACCTAAAGAATTTCTTGATGCAGGTGGACGGGGTAGCCTACCAACCCACCGACATCTCGAGCGGTTACGCGTGGGAGGCCGAACTCGAGCCAGGCAAAAAGGTCAATTTGCTGGTGCGCTACAGCCACCGTGGGTCGCAAGCATGGCGCTACACCCTAGTAGATCGCCGTGAACCCCTCAAAACCTTTAGCCTGAAGGTCTCCAGCAATGTCACCCCCAAGTTTGGACGCGAAGCGCTGTTTCCCAGCAGCCTCGAGGGGACACTTTTGGGCGGCGGAAGCTATACCTGGTCGCTCAAAGACATCATCACCAATCAAAATATTTCGCTATTTTTTCCCAAAGTGGAAACTTCCCTCATGCTCTCAGAGATGTTTAGTTTTACCCCGATTGCTTTAATTTTGGCCTGCCTGTTGGTATGGGCTTGGTCGTGGCGCTTTGCCCTACGGCTTAGCCCATTACAAGTAGCCTTGGGTTTGTTAGGTTTTGCGGCGGGTTTGTATATGGCAGGTGTGTTCCAAGGCTATATCAACATGTGGATTGCAGCGCTGTTGGGTTCGGGGATTGCGGTGGTGTTGGCAGGTGTAGCCCTCGAGCGGCGTTTTTG
>JANYFS010000592.1 GCA_025359705.1 Deinococcales bacterium
GGGTTTTAGGGAGTTTTACAACATGCCAGAAAGCGTACCACAGAAAAGACAAGCCGCCGTCCCGTTCATTTTGATCACCTTGCTCATTGATGTCTTGGGCTTTGGAATCGTGATTCCTGTACTGCCCAGCATTGTGGGCCAATTTACCGCCAATCCGCAGGCCCAAGCCTATTGGTACGGTATTTTAGCTGCGGTTTACGGCATTATGCAGTTCTTTTTTGCCCCACTTTTGGGGGCGCTTAGCGATCAGTTTGGTCGTCGTCCGGTCTTGCTAATTTCGCTATTTGGCCTAGCCATCGACTATTTGCTCTTTGCCTTTTCAAATTCTTTGGGGTTTCTGTTCGCCGCTCGAGTGATTGGGGGCATTACCGCCGCCAATTTTACGGTGGCAAACGCCTATATTGCCGACATCACCCCTCCCGAAAAACGGGCGCAAAGTTTTGGTATGTTGGGCGCAGTGTTTGGTTTGGGGTTTATCTTTGGGCCAATCATTGGCGGTTTGCTGGGCGACAGCGACCCACGTCTCCCCTTTTTCGTGGCAGCGGGCCTCAGTGCGGTCAATTGGCTGTATGGTTTTTTCATCCTGCCCGAATCGCACAAGCTGGAGAACCGCAGTCGTTTTAGCTGGGCCAAAGCCAATCCCTTCTCGAGCCTATACGCCCTCTCGAGCCTGAAAACCGTGGGCGGTTTGGTCTGGGTTTCGGCTCTGAGCAACTTGGCGGCCTTTATTTTGCAGACCACTTGGATTTTGTACACCACCTACCGCTTCAATTGGACTCCCAAAGACAATGGGATTGCGCTGTTTTGGGTGGGGGTGGTTTCGGCAGTGGTGCAAGGCGGGCTGATTCGGGTGCTGTTGCCCAAATTGGGCGAGCGCCGCGCCATCCTGATTGGGCTTTTGGTCGGTGCGCTGTCTTATATTGGTTACGGTTTGGCCCAACAAGGCTGGGTGATGTATGTAATTATCGTGGTCACTTTTCTCAGCCCCCTGGCTGGCCCCGCTTCACAAGCCATTATCTCGAGGGCCATTAGCGAAAAAGAACAAGGCGCAGCTTTAGGCGCTTTGGGCAGTGTCAACAGCCTCATGGGAGTGATTGCACCGCTGATTGGAACCGCACTCTTTGCCCAAGTCTCTCACCTTGAGAAGAGTGATATTCTGGTAGGAGCGCCCTTTTTTCTCAGTGCGGCACTGGCTTTGGGAAGTTTGGTAGTGGCCTTTATGACCCTACGCAAAACACCCCTACCCCAGCCCAATCTGACAAAATCTTGACCTCGAGTTGACATAATTCGGTCTTGGAAAAGTCCAAATGGGTGGTTTTTGCACCTCTTTGCGCTATTTATTGTCTAGCACAGTATCTTTCCAACTTTATGGAATATCTTTACGGAATACCAAGGTAACGGAATACCAAGGTGATTGGCTTTAGATTTCGTGTACTGGGTGGTTGTTAAACCCACCCTTACCTGATTTTTTGTTCTATGGTATCGAAAAAGATGATAAATGTTAGAAATGCGTAAACATTAAACTATTCACTTTGTTTAATCCATTTATAATATTCAGGACAATTTTAAGAGATACTTACCAGATATTCACCAAACATTTGTAACACATTCATTTTTTCGATCTATCCAAACAATTTACCCAAATCTGACACTCGAGTGGTCAACTATGCTCGGATCACACAAACAGACCCACACCTAAACAGTTGACCCCAGCAGTTGACACGGAGATAAAGTACATGAGAGACGTTTTTGACAGCACATTACATGAGATTTCCAGCGATTTTTTGCGGATGCAAAGCCTAGTTCTCGAGCAGATTTCCAAGGTGCGTTCAGCTTTGGCAGCGGGCAACACCACCGGTTTGCGTGACCGCATCAAAATGATCGACCTCGAGATCGACCAGCTCGAGATTGAACTCGAGACTGCCTCGCTTTCTGCGATTGCGCGGCATCAACCTTTGGCGGGGGATTTGCGGTTTTTCTTGCTGATTCTCAAAAGCCTCACTGATCTCGAGCGAGCGGGCGACTACGCGGTACACGTTGCCGAAGACCTCGAGGAATTGGCGGGCGACCTGAAACCGTCTTCGCGCAGCGATATTTTGCCGATGCTCAGCCGCTTGGCGGAAATGCTCGAGCGCCTTTCTTACGCCTACACCGAGTTGGATTTGGATTTGGCAGGCAGCCTCGAGCAAATGGACGACGAAATCGACGCGCTATACGAGCAACTCCAGCGCAGCTCGCTGACCCGCATTTTGGAAGACTCGAGAAGTTTGGCTGGCGCACTCAAAATTGGGCGAATGGCCCGTTCACTCGAGCGGTTAGGCGACCATATTGTCAATGTGGCAGACCGTATTGTGTATTGGCAAACGGGGAAACGCACTTAAGGGGTGGTTAAGTCCTACGTTCAATTGCCTGATGACCCTACCCTCGAGGTGGGGGTTTTTCATGCACCTGCACGAATATTTATACGAATATTTATACGAATATTACACAATACCCTTCAGCTCGAGGATAGTAGGTGCAAGTAGAATGAAGTGTTATAATTTCGCCAAGAGCGAATAGGCGAAATGGCCTATTGAGCTTTGGTTCTCGAGATTGTCTAATATCTTACATAAAGTCTACCATTTTCAATCCGTTAGATCTGCTACACAAAACACCTTGCTCGAGCCACCCAAAGCATATGCTGAAAACGAAAAATCGACTTAGACTCGAGGGAAATAGACTCGAGGGAAATAAAACAGGAGGAACCCATGCTTTTACGTTTGATTCGCCAATTTGCTCTGCCCTACCGCTTGGCTTTGTGGGGGGTGGTGGCATTGCAACTGGTCAGCACCATCGCCGCGCTGTATCTGCCCACCCTCAACGCCGACATCATCGACCACGGGGTTGCCAAGGGCGACACCAGCTATATTTTGCAAACAGGCGGCTGGATGCTGCTGGTCAGCCTGATTCAAATTGTTGCCACCATCATAGCGGTGTACTTTAGCGCCCAGTCTGCAATGGGGGTGGGGCGCGACTTGCGGGCCGCCATTTTCCACCGCGTGGGAACTTTTTCCGCTCGAGAGGTGACTCAGTTTGGCGCTCCCACCCTGATTTCCCGCACCACCAATGATGTCACCCAGGTGCAAACCCTAGTCTTTATGGCCCTTGCCATGATGGTCTCCGCCCCGATTTCGATGATTGGCGGCATTATTATGGCCCTCAAACAAGATGTTTCGATGTCGTGGTTGGTGGGGGTCTCGGTTCCTGTGTTGCTGGTGGCGGTGGGCCTGATCATTCGCCAGATGCTGCCGCAGTTTCGGATTATGCAGACCGCCATCGATGGGGTAAACCGCGTCTTGCGCGAGCAGATCACTGGTATTCGAGTGGTGCGGGCCTTTGTGCGTGAAGACCACGAGACCCAGCGCTTTGCCGAGGCCAATACCGCCCTAACCAATACCGCTTTGGCAGTGGGTCGTTTGCAAGCCCTGATTTTTCCTGTGGTCACCATTATTTTGAATGTCTCCACGGTGGCAGTGCTGTGGGTTGGCGCGGGGCGGGTACAGGCGGGGCAAATACAAGTCGGGGCGCTGACCGCATTTATGGCCTACCTGATGCAAATTTTGATCGCGGTGATGATGGCAACCTTTATGTCGATGATGATCCCTCGAGCCTCTGTTTCCGCCGAGCGGATTAGTGAAGTGTTGGATACCGATTCTTCGGTGGTTCCCGCCCAAAACCCCGTAACTACGGTGCTACACTCGAGCGCCCTCGAGTTTGTGGATGTGTCTTTTCATTATCCAGGTGCGGAGGCGGCGGTGTTGCAAAACGTTTCTTTTGTGGCCCGTTCGGGGCAAACCACCGCAATTATTGGCAGCACGGGGGCGGGTAAAACCACCCTAATCAGCTTGATTCCACGCCTGTTTGATGTCTCGAGCGGCAGCGTGCGCTTGGGCGGGGTGGATCTGCGCCAACTCGACCTCGAGGTGTTGTGGGGGCGCATCGGTTTGATTCCGCAAAAGGCATTTTTATTTTCGGGAACGGTGAAAAGCAACCTGCGTTATGGCAAAGAGAACGCCACAGAAACCGAAATGCAAGAGGCGTTGCGAATCGCGCAGGCCCAAGATTTTGTCACCGAAATGGGCGGCCTCGAGTCTAAAGTTTCCCAGGGCGGCTCCAATCTGTCGGGGGGGCAGCGCCAACGCCTTGCCATCGCAAGGGCCGTGGTGCGTCGGCCCGAGGTTTATGTGTTTGACGATGCCTTCTCCGCACTGGATCTGTCCACCGATGCCCGTTTGCGAAACGCCCTGCGCCCAATCACGCGTAACGCGGTGGTGATTGTGGTAGCTCAGCGGGTTTCCACCATCATCGATGCCGATCATATTGTGGTGCTGGATGCGGGCCGTGTGGTGGGGCAAGGAACCCACCCACAGTTGCTCGAGACCTGCGCCACCTATCAAGAAATTGTGCTTTCCCAACGCGCCGCCGAGGAGGTAGCCGTATGACCCGCCCCGAAGGTGTTCGCAGTGAAGAAGAACGCGCCGCCGCAGAACGGCGTGGCCCCGTAGCCGAGCGGCGCGGCCCGATGATGATGATGGGTGCGCCCGCCGAAAAAGCCCTCGAGTTTGGCCCCTCGATGCGGCGTTTGCTGGCACGTTTGGCTCCCCACCGCTCGAGCGTGATCTTCATTTTGATCCTCAGCGTAGCCAGTGTGGTGTTGACCGCGCTTGGCCCCAAAATTCTGGGCCATGCCACCGATCTGATTTTTTCTGGATTGATTGGCTCGCAGCTTCCCGCAGGCTCGAGCAAAGCGGCGGTGCTGGCAGGAATGCGGGCCAGTGGTCAGTCTCGAGTTGCCGATATGCTGCAAGGGATGGATATTGTGCCAGGTCAGGGCATCGACCTATCCGCGATTGGGCAGGTACTGATTTTAGCAATGGGGCTGTATTTGATTTCGGCGGCTTTGCAGTGGCTGGCGGGCTATTTACTCACCAATGTGATTCAAGCTACCGTGTTTCGTTTGCGGGCGGATGTGGCCCAAAAACTCAACCAATTGCCACTGCCCTATATCGACGGGCAACCTCGAGGGGAACTGCTCAGCCGCGTGACCAAC
>JANYFS010000379.1 GCA_025359705.1 Deinococcales bacterium
ACTTTCATTTCCAAACCTTACCCATTCTTTCCTCGAGTGTCTACCCGCTCATCTGCCCATCTCACCCCCTCGAGAGGTCGCTAATCACATACCTCTTGTTTTTTGTTCCCTCGAGCGGTGACACTTTTCTTCGTTAGCCAAAAGAAAAAACACCTCCCAAAAATGTAGGCGGTGCTAAACTCGAGCCATGTCGGATACTTCGTTGGATACCTCTTGGCAAGCGGATCATATACAAGTCCAGAGCATCATTTCCATTTTCAAAACCATGCAAAAACGTGGAGAAGCAGCGCTCGAACAGCTTTCCCTCGAGCAGTTTCAAACCAAACCCGAGCAAAATAGCAATTCCATTGCCATAATCGTGGCGCATTTACATGGCAATATGCTGTCTCGCTGGACGGATTTCCTGACCAGCGACGGCGAAAAACCTTGGCGTAACCGTGACCTCGAGTTTGAGGAACATCCCGACGCTTTACCGATTTGGCAAGCCTGGCAACAAGGTTGGGCTTGTGTTTTTGCGGCCCTCGAGCCTTTGTCTGACACAGATTTGGAAAAAGAAATTACCATTCGAGGCCAGAAACACAGCGTTTTTGAAGCAATTTTGCGCCAAGTGGATCATTATGGTGGACATGTGGGGCAAATGGTTTATCTTGCCAAGTGGCTAAAAGGAAACGATTGGAAAACATTAAGTATTGCAAGGGGGCAGAGTAAGGCGTTTAAACCCTAATGGAAACTGATTGTTGGCTTTACTGTGAAGTATTTGTAGGGATTGGTTTAGCAAGGGGATCTTCTCGAGGGTGCAGATACGTGCTAAAGTGTTCCTATGTCGGGAAATTTGCTTCAACCTCTCCAACCCCACGCACTCGAGCAGCTCGAGGTGTTCCTTAAAACCCATAAAACCGAAGATACTTTTGACTTGGTTGGTTTGAATGGTTTTTTTATTGGAATTACACATTTGCCTAGAGCAGTAAACCCTTCCGAATGGTTAAAAGTAGCTATTACCGAAGAAATGCTTGGCAAAGAGCCTGACCGCGCAACTGAAGTTATCGATTCAGTGCTTGGGTACTTTAATTTAGTGACATTGCCAATAATCATGAGCCGATCTGATGATTCGCACATAAGCCCATATTGTGATGGAAGCCCTCAGCAAACCTTGAGCTGGTTGTATGGGTTTGCTAAAGCATTTTCGTTAGAAGAAAATAGTATTTCGCAACTATGCCTGTCTTCCGATGAAAAAATAGCCTTCATAGGAATGTTGTTGCTTTCCCATATGGCAACTGTACGGGAAATTGATCGAGCAATTCCAATACTGGAAAATCATTTAGAAGGTTTGGGACATCTTCTCGATAGCATAAAACCTCTATTGGAAAGTACGATTCATATGGTTGAAAATGGAACACCAAAAAATAATCTTGGATTTATTATTGGAATGGCTCATATAGTTGAAGGGGAATTGAGAAGTTCTCGTAGTATGAGTACATCTGTATCTGTTCGGCGGGAAGGGCCAAAAGTGGGTCGCAATGACCCTTGCCCTTGCGGTAATGGTTTGAAATACAAAAAGTGCCACGGCAAATAACTGCCCGAGTGATTCGCCCAAGTGGTTCGCTAGAGGTAGACTATTCTTCATGAACTCCAACCAAAACAGATTGCAATTTTTGGGTCACTCGAGCCTTAAAATCCAGACCAGCCAAGATAAAATCGTGTACATCGACCCGTGGCTGAAGAAAAACCCCGTGTGTCCGCCAGAGGAACGCCAAGTCGCCAAGGCGGATCTGATTTTGATTACCCACGGTCACGACGACCATATGGACGAGGACTTGCCCGAGATTGCCCAGCGCACAGGGTCCAGAGTGGTGGCTCCTGCTCCAGTGCGCTTTTACTTGCAAAGCCAAGGCGTGACCACCCTCGAGCCGATCAATTTGGGCGGAACCATTCGCACAGCGGGTTTGGGTGTGACCATGACCCAAGCCAAGCATCATTCTTGGGTGGATACCGCAGGCGGGCAAAGCTATTTCCACGAGGCAGCGGGCTATGTTTTAACCCTCGAGGATGGCTACAAAATCTACTTTGCGGGTGACACGGCGATATTTGGCGATATGGAACTGATTGGCAAACTGTATCAGCCCGATTTGGCAGTGCTGCCCATCGGAGACCGCTTTACCATGGGGCCACTCGAGGCTGCGATGGCGATTCGTTTGCTGGGGGTGAAAAAGGTGCTGCCGGTGCATTACAAAACCTTCAAGCTGTTGACCGGTACTCCTGTCGAACTGCGGGAACACACCGCAGATCTTGCCGACCTCGAGATCATTGAACTGCGGGCAGGGGACTGGCTCGAGCTGAGTTAAATTAACTGGGTTAAATCAACTGGGTTAAATCAACAGCGTGCGCTCCACCCGCCTCGAGTCCAAACCCGTCAGCACTTCATAGTCGATGGTATTGACCATGTGGGCAATTTGGGTGGCATCGCTCGAGTTTGGCCCGATCAGTTCCACTTGGTCGCCGATTTGAAGCTCTAGGTCGGTAGCATCCACCATCATTTGATCCATACAAATCCGCCCC
>JANYFS010000616.1 GCA_025359705.1 Deinococcales bacterium
CCTACACAGGCGACAACACCCGTTGGTTCTTGCGCTACGACCCCGCTAACCGCTCGGCAGTGGGCAACACCATTTGGAATAGCAATGCCTATTCGCTCAGTTGCCGCAAATAACGCCCCATAACCTCACCAAATCAAATCCACCAAATCAAACCCACCAAATCAAATACTTTCTTCCTCGAGCCAGCCAGAAAAAAACAATCCCCTCGAGCGATCCAGAGCGACTCAGAGCTACCCATAGCGCACCACCCAAGGAGTAAGACCATGAAAAAGCAAACCAGCAACCCTCAAAAACCCTTTTCCCTCTCATCCGCCCGCGCATTTGCCAAAGGAGTCGCCCTGACTGTGGCCTTGGGCAGTGTGGTGGGCTTTGCCGTCAACTTGCCCTACACCTTCAAAAACGGGCAGCTCATCACCGCCGCTCAGCTTAACGCCAACTTCTCGAGTCTGAAAAACGCGGTGGATGCGCTCGAGACGGGAGTGGGCGGCGGCACAGGTTTAGGCGGCGCAAGTGTAGATGTACCCCTGATCCTAATCGGTTCGGGCATTCGCATTCCCAATGCCACGCTTCAGGCCAGCAACGATGCGGGCGGCATTGCCGCAGTAATCAGCAGTGGCAAGGCGGGCAATTCGGATGCGGCTTTGGTGCTGGGCCAAGTGGGAAACGGCCCACTGATCAAAGGTTTTGGAGCCAACGGCGGCGAGGATGAATTTCGGGTGGATACCAACGGCACAGTTCACCTGTTTGATGCTAGCTTGCGCGACAACATCCGTTTGGACAACAGCAACGGCGTGATTTATGCCAAAGGCTTCAACAATGTCTCTGACCGCAATGCCAAAACCAATTTCAAAAGCATCAACCCACAAAATGTCCTCGAGCGTGTTTCCAAGCTGCCGCTCAGCCGCTGGAACTACAAAACCGATCCCTCCAGTGTGCAGCACATCGGCCCGATGGCTCAGGATTTTGCCGCCGCCTTTGGTTTAAATGGTCTCGACAACACCCACATCAATACTCTGGATGCCCAAGGAATTGCGCTTGTCGCCATTCAGGGGCTAAATGCCAAGCTCGAGGCGGAAAATACTGCACTCAAAACCCGTTTGGATGCGCTCGAGGCCAGATTGAATACGCTCGAGGCCCGCTAAAAACCAAACCTCCATCCTGCAAACTGTGGCTCACGTTTTAAACGCTCGAGCCACTTAAAATCCCCTAAAACATCCTCTCCATCCCCCCATTCCCTCGAGGTCAGCCTATGTTGAACATGCGAAATCCCCTGTACTTTTTAAATTTGTACTTTTTGACTTTTTTCAGCGCTGTACTTTTGGTTTCCTGCTCGAGCGGAACCCCTACAAATCCAACCAATCCTAATACCTCGACGCTCACCGCCACGGTTTACCAAGATGTCGATTTTATGGGCCAGTCCGAAACCCTAAAGGTGGGCAAGTATTTTGCCTCCAAAAACGACTTGAACAACGTGGGAAACAAGGCCATCTCCAGTTTGCGAATTCCTGTGGGTTTGTTTGTGCGGCTATGCGAAGGTGACGGCTCGAGCGCCCAATTGCGCCCCTGTTTGGGTTTGGGCGGCGATACCCCCAGCCTGATTCAGTTTTGGAATGACCGCGCCTCGAGCCTAGAAATTGGTACGGATGCAGCCCTAGCAACTCAATTTATCCCCTCGGGGAATTGGGTATTGCGGGTGACAAACGAAGAAGCCTATACCTTCGAGCTAACCTCCAGTGCTGGGCTACTCAAAATTGGGGTGCGCCAAAGTATCTACGGCCCCGACCTGAGCCAAGAGGTTTTTAGTGGCATAGGTCAAGTAAAGGGGGATCTGATGTTGGTCTCCAAACCAGGTGGACTGCAAGACCGTTGGGCCTTTTTGTCCGATACCAAGGCTCGAGTGGAATACGCCACCGCAAGCGGTATTTTAACCCTCGAGGCGAACCGTTAAATCAGCCAAAACCAGTCATCCGCAAAGTCAACCACAAAGTCATCCGCCATAAAGTCATCAGGCCAACATTCCGAAAATCCCAGAGGTTTAAGCATGAAACACATCCCCAAACGTACCCTGCTGATTCTCCTGCCCTTACTGGGCATCGCCCTTGCTGCTTCGAGCGCCTACAAAATCACCCTGAATGGGCAAGCCTCGAGCCTGACCACCGCCACCGTAGGCGGCAAAACCTATATTCCCCTCGAGGTTTTGGAAAAGTTGGGTGTTCCCTACACGGTCAAGGGAAATAGTCTCTCGATTGGCACGGTGGATACGGGCAACACAGGCAGTAACACGAGCAGCAGCATAGTAGGTGGAGCCAACCAACGCCCTTCGCTCGAGGGTTGCCTAAACGAATATCTGTTCAATGGGGTTTGGCGGATCAAGGCCACCAAGCTGGACAAGATTTTCAAGGATGGCGACCCGCATTTCCCAGGCTGGGGTGTGACCCTCGAGTTTCGCAACGGCAGCAAAACCACCCTAATGGGGGTAGATGCAGGGATTGATGGTACAGGTCAAGGCATTCAAGTGGCCTTTAATGATGCCAATACCCTGAGCGTCGATGCGATGGAGGTACAAAAAATGACTTTTGCTTCTTTGCCCCAAGGCGGGGTAATCACTCAGCAGCTCAAGTTTTTCTATCCCTATCCCATGCCCAACAACACCGACCCCTATCAAGCCCCCAAAAAATTTCTGCTCGAGGTGAATCCCAAAGGTATGGGCGACAGCACCAAAGCCAAAGGGGTAACCTTTAACACTCCCACGCCCAGTTTTAGGATTAATCTGACGTGCAGCAAATAGGCCAGCAGGTATGTAAGCACACATCTAAGAACCCATGTAAGATTTTTGTAAGAAATTGGTCACAGGTGCGGTATTATTTTGAGGATTATGATTCGCCTTGGACATCGCGGTAGCCCTCGAGCTTTTCCTGAAAATACACTTGCCAGCTTTCGGGATGCGCTCGAGCGGGGTTTGGACGGTTTTGAAACCGATTTGCAGCCCACCCAAGATGAACGCCTGGTGATTCATCATGACGAACACTTACCCGATGGCAAGCGCATTTCGGCCCTAAGTCTCAAAGAAATCCAAAGCCAATACCCAGAGCTGATCTCGCTCGAGGAGCTGCTGGAATGGGCTTTGTCCCAGCGCGAAATCACCATCAACCTCGAGCTAAAAAATTCCCACAATGCCAACGATGGGCGGGAAAAACTGTTGCACACGGTTCTCGAGCGGGTCTTGCCCGAATCGCATGGGGTACGGCAAAATCTGATCATCAGTTGTTTTAATCCGCTATCGATCTGGCGCTTGTCTCGGTTGTCCTCGAGCTACCGTTTGGGCTTTTTGTATGGTGGTGGCGGCCCCACTTCATTGCACGCCTTGGCTTGGATGCTACCGGTCTATAGCCTGCACCCCCATTACAGTTTGCTCAGCTTCGATGTTATCGAGCGGGCCAGACGCAAAAACCTCGAGGTGATCCCTTGGACAGTCAATGAGCGCATTTTGGTAGAGCGCTATGAGCGTTGGGGGATTTATGGGGTAATTGGCGACTTGCCTGATGTGCTAACGGGCCAAGAAACCTAAAAGCAACACCAGATCTACAAAGTAACACCAGATCTACACCATTCTTAATCCAGATCCCCAAACAATCGGGTACATTTGGGTCATGAAAAAACGGATCAATAGCTGGACTGTACTGCTCATGACCTTGCTTTTAACGGGAATGGCTTGGAGCGCCGAGCTTCCTGCCAGTTACACCGTGCAAAAGGGTGACACCCTCAATCAAATTTCCCGCAAGTTTGGTATTGCCCTTGCCGAACTGAAAAAACTCAATAACCTGAGCAGCGATGTGGTCAAAATTGGGCAGGTCTTACTGCTTAGCCGCCAAACCAACCAAACTTTGGCCCTCGAGGGGGTCAAAATCTTTTATCCCAATACCATCAAAATGGGCGATGCTTTTAGCCTGCGGATTTGGGGCAAAGGGGCCGATACGGTGCAAATCCGTTTCCCCAGTGAAACTGCCGAGGATGTGCGCCAACCCGCCGAAAAATTGGATAGCCTCGAGGTGGGAGACGGCAGTTTTGTGGTGCTGGGCCGCGTGGTTTTGGGCGCAGTCTCGAGCGAGGTGCGTTTTACCGCCACCCTAAACGGCAACACCCTCGAGGGACGTATTCCCATGACTCGTACTGCGCGTAGCCAAGTTGAACTACTTAACGTTCCCAGCAGCGTGATCGATGGCGTAACACCCGCCACCCAAACACGGGAAAATGGTGCGCTCGAGGCGGCCTACGCATTGCGAACCCCCAAGGCTTGGAACACCCCCTTTATGGCCCCAATCAAAAGCTTTGTGACCAATCCTTTTGGCGGAGCCAGACGCTATCAAATGGGCGGCAAAGTGAATTACCACTTTGGCACCGACCTAAAAGCAGCTCTCGGCGAAGCCATTTATGCTACCAACGCAGGCAAGGTAGTGATTGCGGATTTCTATCAAACCAGAGGCGGTTTGGTAGGTATTGATCATGGTGGAGGTGTCGTGAGTTTATATTTTCATCAATCTAAAATTGTAGTTAAAGTGGGCGACACAGTAGAGAAAGGCCAGAAAATTGGCGAGGTGGGTTCTACGGGTTATTCTACCGCACCACATTTACATTGGGAAATGCGGATTCGAGGCGAAGGGGTTGATCCTTGGCAGTGGGCGGGCAAGCAGATTCCTTAAATTATTGTTTCATTTTTCGTTATTCGTTTAGAGCTGGATTAACTCGAGTAAATTTTATATGTCAAGAAATTTAAAGTAGGGCGGGTTTTAAGCCCAGCTACCTCCGTAAAAGCTAAAAGAAAACCCGCCTGAGACGTAATCCAAGCAATATCTCAATATTCTCTCAAATACCTTAAGGAGCAATTCTTTGTCAGATAAATACCCCTCGAGCCTAATCTATTTCCTATTTATTCTAATCTTGGGAAACAGTTTTGCACGCACCCTCGAGCCAAATCTTAAATCCAATCCCAAAACTTTGATGTGGGGGACTTTGCAGATGAGCTATCCCGCTGCGCTCGAGCCTGGGGACGCTTTTACTTTGCATTTTGTGGGGCGGGGGGCCAGTAAAGTGCGGGTGAAGTTTTCGGATGAAACGGAGGTGTTTAAAACCCAAACGCTTTCGGATCATGAAACCTTTGTGCTGGGGCGGGTTCCGCTCGAGGCAACACTTGCAACTTCGCTCGAGCTGATCGGGCAATACAGCCGCCAGACCGTGCCTTTGCCGCTCGAGGTTCCCCAAAAAGAGGTGCAACCGCTGGGCTTTAGCAAAGAATATTTTTTAGATCTCAACAAAAACCGCGCCGCCGAAAACATCATTTTGGACAAGGTTTTTTCCGCACGTAGCCCAAGGGCTTGGACGGAGCCGTTTTTGCGCTCGAGCAAGGGGCGTAAGGCCAGTGGTTTTGGGATTCCCAGAATGTATACCCCAGGAACCCCGATCAGTTTTCATACGGGGATCGACTTTAGCACTCCTGCTGGAACACCGATTTATGCCAGCAATGCGGGCAAAGTGGCCTTTGTTCGGGCATTTAAGGTTCGGGGGAATATGACTGCGATTGATCATGGGTTGGGGCTGTTTAGTTTGTATTTTCATCAGTCTAAAATTCTGGTCAAAGAGGGGGATACCGTGCAGCGTGGGCAAAAAATTGGCGAAGTGGGAACCACGGGGCTGTCCACCGCGCCACACCTGCACCTCGAGTTTCGATTGCGGGGGGTTCCTGTGCAGCCGCTCGAGTTTTTGGGGCGGGTTTTGCCCTGATGCCAGAATTCTTTGATCAACGCTTTTCGCTGGGTAGCTTGACTGAGATTATAGAGGGGTATGCGGCGGGATATTTTCCGATGGCGGATGCCAAAGGCAAGTTGGGTTGGTACAGCAGCAAAACCCACACCCTAATCCCGCTGGACGGGGCTTTTCATGTGCCGCGTTCGCTAAAAAAAGCCTTGAACACGGGACACTTTAGGGTCAAGATCAACACGGCTTTTGAAGAAGTGGTGGCGGGCTGCGCCGCACGGGATGAAACGTGGATTTCCCTCGAGCTACGCGAGATTTACACCGCTCTGCACCAGGTGGGGGTGGCCCACAGTTTCGAGACCTGGCATCAAAGTGAGCAGGGCGAGCAGTTGGCGGGTGGAATTTTGGGTTTGGCCTTGGGCGGGGTTTTTATTGGCGAATCGATGTTTTTTAATATTTCGGAGGGTTCCAAAGTGGCGATGGTGCGCTTGGTGGAGCATCTGCGGGCGCAGGGCTTCGTGTTGTTCGATGCCCAACTGATGAACCCCCATCTCGAGCGGTTTGGAGCCTATGATTTGTCCAGCAAAAAGTATTTGGCACAGCTCGAGCGGGGGCGGGGGCTGGAGGTGCGGTTTTAGATGTGTGGCTCGAGGGGATTAGTTTAGGGTGGTTGGTCTAACAAAGACTTCCGCTTCAGGGCTGAGTTCTTGAATGTAAGCAATGGCCTCTTCGGGACTGACTGTATCGGGGAGGCTGGTGGGCAAAATATCGGTTTTAAATAGCTCGAGAACTAGGTTGTTGTTATGCTCGAGATGATGCCCGTGCCACTTGCCACCCTGCCTGAACAGTTCGATCTTCATGGCTTAAGTGTACCACCCACAGCGGGAAAAACACTTCCCCTCGAGCCAATTTATTTTATTTACTGGCCCTTCGCCAGCACAAAACCCGCGCCTTGGGCATCGGCTTCGCTGGCAAAGCAGACCTTGGCTTTGGTTTTGGCATAGTATCTTCCGCCTGGGTGGTGGTATTTTTTACCTCCCGAACCTTTGAGGGGTGCGCTCGAGGGACATTCACCACCTGCATCTGGAGCCACGCCCCCGCCTGCGCCACTGGGTACGCTGGTGGGTAGGTTGGCGATGGGTTGCGCTCGAGGGGTTCCATTGCTTGGGCTTCTCGCCAGGTTTTTTGTTGGGTTTTTCGCCACGTTTTTGTTGGCTTTGCGGTAATCGGCAGGGTTCTCAAAGGTTCCCGCCCAAATCCCCACTTTTTGCGCTCGAGCGGTTTGCTCATCGGCGGCGTAGTCTTGGGAATATTGGGTATAGGCCAAAGCCAGTCCAGATTGCACCATCCAGCGGTTTAAATCCTCGCCATTCACCTTGCACACCGCCACAATCCGCCCATAGCGGTCACGGTCATGCTCTTCGCAAGTGACAGTGCGGCCCGCAATTTTGGCATCCAAGGCATTTGCCGAAACCTGTCCACAGCGGTAATCCTTGCCCTGTATATCTTGGCAAAGCTGCGAACTTTCAGGTGCATCAATCCCATGAAACCGAAACTTTAGATCCCGCATATGCACGGTGTCCCCGTCCACCACCGTCACTATGCCGCTAAACCCCGTTGTCTGAGACTTGGTACAAGAAACACACAGCAATAACAGCAACATCGTCCCAGCCAATAATTTCATGATTTCCCCTCGAGTTTGTAGATTATGGGCCTATGATTTTGTCCAAGTGTACACCCTATCCAAACCCTCTTGCAGCTCCCCAATCTTTTTCTTACGCTCTGACCCGCTCAAGCGAAGCGACTCTCGCCCTCAGTCCTCCCCCCGTTCGAGTGCTAAACTTAAAAAAATTATGATCGCCTATGTCATCAACCCTGGCTCCACCAGTACCAAATTGGCCCTGGCGACGATTCTTCCGAGCAGCAACCCCGCTACACCAGGTCAACTGGGTGTCACCCTCGAGCGGCTCGAGATTTTTCATCCCGATTTGACAGGGGATGTATTTGATCATCTCGCCATGCTGCAAGAGCAAATCGCCCAAGCCGTAGCTCACTGGCCCAAACCCGACGCGGTGGTGGGGCGGGGTGGTTTGTTGGGGCCGATGAGCGCAGGAACCTACCATGTCAGCGCGGATTTGGCAAAGTTTTCGGTGTCTTCGCCCTTTGGACGGCACGCCAGCAATTTGGGTGCGGGTTTGGCCCTCGATCTAGCCGCACCCTTGGGGGTTCCCGCCTATATTGTCGATCCGCCCACGGTAGACGAATTGGTTCCCGAATCGCGGATTGCAGGTTTCCCTGATGTGCATCGCCAAAGCCGTTTTCATGCGCTCAACTCGAGGGCAGTGGCCCGCAAAGCGGCCTACGAGGTGGGCAGCCGCTTTCAAGATGCGGTGATTGTGGTGGCCCACTTGGGCGGGGGCAGCAGCATCACCTGTTTCAAAAAAGGCCGCGCCATCGACACCACAGGCGCACTGCTCGACGAAGGTCCATTCAGCCCCCAGCGGGCGGGAACCCTGCCCACAGGCGCACTCCTCGAACTGATGTACGAAGCCAAAATGCCCCGAGAAACCCTCGAGCGCAAACTGACCAAAGAAGGCGGCTTTAAGGGGTTGCTCGGAACTGCCAACCTCAAGGAAATAGAAGCGCTCGAGGACAGTGGTGATCCCAAAGTTGCCGAAGTGGTGGCAGCCTTTATCCATCAGGTGGTCAAAAACATTGGGGCATACAGCGCGGTGGGGGGTCGGCCCGATGTGATCGCGCTGACCGGTGGGGTGGCCCGTTGGAGCAGCCTAATGGACCGCATCGACGAACGCATTTCTTGGATTGCTCCCGTGGTGATTTTTCCAGGAGAACTCGAGCTAGAAGCGCTTGCCGAAGGTGCAGGACGGGTTTTGTTGGGCCTCGAGGAAGCTAAGGTCTGGCGAAAGCCGTATTAAATTTAGAGGGCATCCAGCGCCATCAATCATTATAAAAATCATCGTAAAAATCATCTAACACCAGCACGACACCAGCAATAGCACCGTTCAACAAAAATAGGATTAAGATAACTTAATATTGCTCGAGATCAGCTAAAAGTCATCCCTCGAGTTTAATCTAAGGGTCTAATCTAAGCATCTAAACTGATGCACAAAGTATCAAACACCACCTCCCAAGCGCACCAAAAGGTAGTAAACAGAATCATGAGTCAAACTTTTCCCTCTCCACAAAACCTCTCCAAACCCTTTGTAGGCCACCTTCCCGAGTGGGGTCGTGATCCTGTGGGCTTGCTCGAGGCGGGGGCTTTGCTGGGTAAGGTTTTTGAACTTAAGCTGCAAAAGCGCACCATAGTGGGCTACAGCCCCGCTTGGAACAAAGCGATTCTCAGTGACCTCGAGACTTTTATTAGCAAAGGTAGCCTCAGTGGAGTGGTTCCCTATTTGAACGGCGGAATCATCATGGAGGACGCACCCGAACATAAGGGGCGCAAGGCGGTTTTGCTCAATCACTTTGCCATGCAGCCGATGGGCAACTACCGCACTGCCCTGCGCGATAGTTTCGCGGCAAATGTACCACTTGGCGAATTCGACGCGCTCGAGTGGGCCAACATTGCGGTGATGCGGGCGCTGAATGCAGTTTTTTTCAGTGGGCAATTTTCGGAAGCCCTGTTGTTCCAATATTTAGCCCCGCTGCGAAAAGGTTTTCCTGCCCCGATGCTGCCGCGCCCGATTCTATTTCACCGTTTCAACGCCGAAATTCTGCGTTTGCTCAAACGCCGCACCCTCGAGCCGACCCAAGATGTACTGAGCCATATCTCGAGCCTACCTGGAGTGCTTGAGGAAATCCGCGTGGCACTGGGCGCGGCTCACGATACCACTACCCACACTTTGGCTTGGGCCATTTGGGAACTGACCCATTTGCCCAAGTTTCAAGAGCGGGAATTGTTGCCGCTGGTGATCAAAGAA
>JANYFS010000619.1 GCA_025359705.1 Deinococcales bacterium
CCCTTGAGCGCCCGATTGAGCGGGAACTCAGCGCGTTTTAAGCGCTCACCATTGGGATGAAAGGTAGGTAAAAAAGTGCGCTCGAGGGTCATGCCTGGGGTGAAGGGGACAGCAAAAATTCGCTCTATTTGATTATTGACCAAACTAATCCGTCCACTATTTGCGTCCGCCACAATCACCCCAGGCGGCATCTGGGCCAAAACCGCCTCCAGTCGGGCGCGTTCAAAAGCCAATTGCTCGAGCAGACGTTCCCGCTCGAGATGATCCTTTTTGCGCTCGGTGATGTCTTCAAAGTGGGCGTAAACTTGGTAAGGTTGATCTTCGCCTGGTTGAAACTGTGGAATGGCATCGACTGTAAGCCAACGGGTCTGGTTTAACTTGGGATTGTGCAAGCCCAAGATGGTTTCCATAACGGGCTTACCCGCTCTCAGTGCCAATACGATGGGGTGTCGCTCATCGGGCAGGGAAGAGCCGTCTTCCAAGATGACGTTCCAGTGGGGATCAAAGGAGGTACGGCCTTGCAATTCCTCGAGGGATAAACCCAAAATCCGCTGTGCAGCAGGGTTGGCGTGGATAATCTGGCCTGTGGCATCTTGGTACACCACCCCGTTTGGAGTGGTTTGATAGAGGTATTCAAAGGTGTCCAAAGTACGTTTTCGTTGATCAATTTCAGTAATGGCACAGACCCAACCCGTAAACTGCTCCACCCCCTCGATTATTTCGAACAGGGGTTCATTGCATTGTAGAAACCAGAGATACACCCCATCGTGGCGGCGCAAACGGTATTCGATCTCGAAGGCGTGCGGTTGGGGCAGGGCGTTCAACTGCTGACTTTGCCGAACCTCTGGGAGATCATAAGGGTGTACTGTCCCCAGCCAACCTAAGCCCTGCACCTGTTCCCAATTTAGATCGGTGTACTTGAGCCAGCGCCGATTGACATACTGTGCTAGCCCCTCTTTGTTGATGACCATCACCAAATGAGGGATCGCCTCGAGCAGTGCCGAGACGGTTAAAGAATCTATTCTGGTCTTCATAGGTTCATCCCCTTGTTTTTTTTAAAGCAGTCCCTAATCATAGGTGATCGGTTGCTGGTCAATCTATCGCGGTAAATGCCGTTTTTCAAATGGATTAGACCTATTTGAAAAACGTGATTCCTCCCGTGATCTCACAGACAAATACCTTCACGGTTTCCTTCATCCACACTCGAGGGTTTGGCAGCGTTACTTACCGCTCGAGGGGGTATAAGTTCAAGGCAGCACTCGAAACACCTGCACGACTGTGCAAGTTTTCCTATTTCGCTCGAGACTATTATGCTTATAGAAGATTAATTTGTCCAATCGGCAATCGCTGCACAGTTTCCGATCACGTTGCCTCAAAATTTTTTGGTTATGTTGCCCGTTTCGCTCGAGTGTGGATTGTAGATTTGGATTGTAGATTTGGTTTGTAGATTTGGTTTGGAATAGATTTTTACTCTAATTTTTCGGGTAAATCCTTTGAATCTTTGGGAGAATCTTTAGCTGAATCTTTGGGTTGTACCGCATCCCAATTTTCCAAAAAGTGGGTTGCCAAACTGCTGGCTTGGCCTTGCTCGAGGGGGAGTAAAACTTGCTCGAGGGCTACTGCCACGCGGGTATGGGTTTCGAGGTGGGTGCGAACCTGTTCGGTAACAGCAGGCTCGAGGTGGTTGGCTTCCAGCATGGCATCGCACAAAATTGAAATGGCCCAACTTGCCACCCGCCGCACGCTTAGATCGCGGATATAACTGTGATTGGTCAGGGCCAGCAGGTGTTCACGGCTGGAAAAAGATTTGCTAATCAGCAAATCGCCCCGCTCGAGCATGGTGTTGCTGACTTTGGAAATGGCAACTTTGCTGACCCCCAGCAGTTTGGCGGCTTCACCCAAAGACATGGGTTCGGCCCGCAACAGCAGCAAGGCCACCAAACCGCCCTCGAGCTGAGGTTGACCCAGTTTGTTGTAAAGTTCGCCCATCAGTTCCACAAAACGCTCTGGAGTAACGGGTCGCCCGCCGTGCAAGGTCAGAGCTTCGCGGGCGTTCTGGATCGAGTGGGTCAGCCGTTTGACTTCGGCCTCAGAACGGCGGCGCTCAGTGAGGTCTTCGCAGGTAAAAACCGCCGCCACAATTTTACCGAGGCGGTCATGAATGGGTACGGCACTTGCCAACACAATGGCACGGCTACCGTCGGGCCGCTCGATTTCCAGTTCTTGGCTGGAGACAATTTGCCCCTTGAGCGCCCGATTGAGCGGGAACTCAGCGCGTTTTAAGCGCTCACCATTGGGATGAAAGGTAGGTAAAAAAGTGCGCTCGAGGGTCATGCCTGGGGTGAAGGGGACAGCAAAAATCCGTTCCATTTGGGTATTCACCAAACTGACCCGTCCATTGTCTGCATCAACAATAATCACCCCTGGGGGCATCTGGGCCAGCACTGCCTCCAGACGAACCCGCTCGAGGGAAAGTTGCTCGAGCAGGCGTTCTCGCTCGAGGGCAACCTGTTCCAGCTCGAGGGCCACTTTTTTCAGCTCCACCCGCACTTTTTCCCGCTCGAGGGCTACATCTGCCAGCTCAAGGGCTACTTCCTTAAGTTCTTTGCGTACTTTCTCCCGCTCGAGGGCAACCTTTTCCAGCTTGGAAGCCGCTTGTTCCAGCTCGAGGCGTATTCTTTCCCGCTCGGTGATGTCCTCGAAGTGGCTATACACCTGATAAGGATGGTCTTCGCCAGGTTGAAACTGTGGAACCGCATCTACCGAAATCCAGCGAAGCTGATTCAAAATAGGGTTATGAACGCCCATAACCATTCCCCAAACGGGTTTTTTGGTGTGCAAGGCCAGCATGGGGGGGTGTCTACCGCTGGGTAAGGGTGTGCCGTCTGGAAGTACCGCGTGCCAGTTTGGA
>JANYFS010000007.1 GCA_025359705.1 Deinococcales bacterium
AGAAGATTGATTCAGTTGTCGGGAAGAGAAAGACGGTTTAAGGCTGATGTCAACCATCGTTTGTCCTCGAGAGTCCTCAAATTCTTTCCCAACGCGTTTATGGGTATTGAGCAGCTCGAGGGGGTCAGAGAACGCACTCAAAAAGCGAGCCGTTCCAACTCGAGTGAGAAACAGCGCAAATCCAACCGCAGACATTCCACTTGGGCTTACCGTGAACTGCACAACTTTTTGGGCTATAAAGCTCCGTTGTTTGGTTCGATGGTGGTTAAAGTGGATGCACATTTCACCTCTCAGGCGTGTCCGAAGTGTGGACATACCTGCCGTGAAAACCGACCCAATAAAGGGTTGATGTTTAGGTGTGTGAGCTGTGGTTATGAATTGCATTCTGACCTGGTGGGCGCTCGGAATTTGAGTTTAAGAGCATTGCTTGTTCGGCAAGACTGGATAAGCACGGGGTTATTATCAGAAACCCCTGATGTGTCGGACGTTGAAAACAAAGCTGCACGTCTGAAAAGATATGCGGAATTGCGTTGGAGTCCAGATGCAAACTAACTGCTTTAGCTGTTTGGTATTTGATGCTAGTAATGTAACACCCGCAAGGCCGCTTGCAAGATACGGTTTCCGCCAGGCAAGTAGGTTTTGTCCAGTGCATACGGATAGGGCGTGTCGAAGCCTGCCACCTGCAAAACGGGGGCCAGCAACTGAGAAAAGAGTTCTTCTTGGATGCGGTAAGCTACACTGCTCATAAAATTGGCGGTTTGTGGAGCCTCCGAAACCAGCAACACCCGCCCCGTTTTGGCGGCGCTAAACAGCACCCCCTCGAGATCCCACGGAACCAAGGTTCGTAAGTCCAACACATCCGCCATAATGCCTTGCTCTGCCAAAAGCTGCCCCACCTTCACGCAGTCGGGCATCACCCCGCCGTAACCAATGATCGAAAGATCACTCCCCTCGAGCCTTAAAGTGGCTTTGCCAAAGGCAATGGTGTAGTCGGTTTCGGGGACTTCATCCTTAAACGAGCGGTAAATCCGCTTGGGTTCAAAGAAAATTACGGGATCATCCAAACGGATGGCTTCTTTGAGCAGCCCTTTGGCATCGTAGGCGGTGCTGGGCATGACCACCTTCAGGCCAGGGGTGTGGGTGAACAGGCTTTCGGGGCTTTGGCTATGGTGATGCCCCCCGCGAACCCCGCCGCCCGAGGGGGTGCGAACCACCATTGGCGCGGTGTAATTGCCCCCCGAGCGGTAGCGAATTTTGGCGGCTTGGCTGAATAATTGGTCGATACCTGGGAAAATATAGTCCGAAAACTGAATTTCCGCCACAGGCCGCAGCCCCCGCACCGCCATGCCCACCGCCGCCCCCAAAATGCTGGCCTCGGAGAGTGGGGTATCAAACACTCGAGCCTTGCCAAATTCGGCCTGCAAGCCCTCGGTAGCCAGAAAAACCCCACCTCTGGCCCCCACATCCTCGCCAAAAAGCAACACCCGTTCATCGCGCCGCATTTCTTCGCGCAGGGCCAAATTGATTGCACTGATTAGATTGAGTTCCATTGATGTCCTTGGGTTGTGTTTTTCGTTGTCCGTTATCCGTTGTCCGTTAAAGATTGGGTACTCGAGGGGTAAAACATACATTCTTTTGTAATAAGTGGATTTCAAACCCGTTCAAATATTACTCGAGGGAAATTCATTAAATATGCCTTTTCTTTTAAAATATGTAAAAAGATTATTGGCTCGAGGGGAATCATTTCTTTATATTCTCCTCACTGGGCAGGTTTTAAACCCGCCCCTACTTGAAATTTTCATCTTTGATTATAAAAATGCTCTACAAATGCTTTTTCATACGCTCATACCCTCTTACCCTCTTACTCTCTTACTCTCTTACTCTCTTACTCTCTTACTCTCTTACTCTCTTACCCTCTTACTCTCTTAATAAGATCCTTCCCCAATCAACTGGGTCGCATGAATCTCGGCGCGTTCCCTTGCTCCTGCACGGCGCAATGCTTCGGCACGCTCGAGGGCCAATTGTTCCACCTCGAGGGATTGGTATTGTTCTTGCAAATGTACGGGCAGGTCGCTGTAGACATCCTCAAACATGCTGCGCCACGAGGGGCCGCTCTCGAGGTTGAGTTGGTGCAAAATCTGCTCGAGTTCGCTGCGAATGCCTTGTTGGAGGGCTTGGCGGCCTGTAGCATCTGGGAGGATGCCTTCACGCTCGAGGTAGCGCTCGAGGCGCACAATCGGGTCGCGGTTTTTCCACAGTTGAACTTCTTCGCGGGAACGGTATTTGCTGTCGTCGTCGGCGCTTGAGTGGGTTCCAATGCGGTAGGTCAGGGCTTCCACCAACACGGGGCCACCGCCTGCCCGCACTTCTTCGGCGGCTTGCAACATCACCTCTTGCACCGCCACCACATCCTGACCATCCACAAAATAGCCAGGAATCCCGTATGCATGACCCTTGCTCGAGACATTTTTGCATTTCATCTGGCTCTCGAGGCCCGCGCTGATGGCATATTGGTTGTTTTCGCAGACAAAAAGCACAGAAGCGCCATTCACCGCCGCCATGTTCACCCCCGCGTGCCAGTCGCCCTCGGAGGTGGCTCCATCGCCAAAAGTACAGACCGTAATTTCATCCAGACCCAGATATTTTTGAGCCATTGCCATGCCCGCAGCGGGCGCGACTTGGTTGGCTATCGAACTCGAGCAGGAGACCACGCGGTGCGCCCTCGAGCTGAAATGGTGGGGCATCTGGCGGGCTTTGGATTCGTCGCTCTCGAGGCCCATAAACTGCGCCAACACGTCTCGAGCGGGAACCCCCAACGCCAGCATCAAACCCTGGTCACGGTAGTAGGGCCATACCCAATCGTGACCCGCCCGAATTGCATGGGCCAAGCCGATTTGGGTTCCTTCCATGCCGGTAGATTGCGAATAAAAACTGGTTTTACCTTGCCGCAAAATCAAGACCAGTTTCTCATCAAACAGTCTGGCCCGCAGCATATCGCGGTACATCTCGAGCAATTTTTCGGGCGGCAAACCAATTTTCTGTCGGCCCAGCCGCTTCCCATCCTCGCCAATCCGTTGGATCGGTTTTTCAGTGAAGGTTTTGTACATCGGTTCCTCCCACAAACTCTATTTTACCTAGCTAACATTTGTTAGTTTATCCTAAAACACGCCTCGAGGGTAGGGAGTTCAATTTCCGAATTGAGCATCTCAGTCTTTTGTGTCGTTTTTTCTTTTCGACGGAGAACGGACAAGCAAAGAAGAACCCCGCTCGAGTTGAATTGGAGCGGGATTTTCGGATCAGTGCTGGGTTTTAACTCGAGCGCATTAACTCGAGGATAAAGGCCATTCTCCTCTGGCTCGAGCCAGAAGGTAGCTTAGAACTGCACCCAAACCCAAGGTTCCACCCACACCCCACAGGGTGATGGCGACCAAAGGGAACGGTAAGGTCAGAGCAAAAATACCCAAGCCCACAAAGGTTTCCAACGCCTCAAGTTTGGGCAGTTTGAAACGGGTGACCAGGGCATTACCCAACGTGGTCAGGCTGAGGGCTAAACCTGCGCTGAGCAGAGCCAACAACACCAGCAAACCCAGCACCGCAATGGCGCTCGAGACACTGTTCATGCTGCCCAGCAGCAACAAAGGAACCCCAATGCCCGCCACCAAAAATCCACTCGAGAGGTTGCGAACAGCCCCCTTACGGAGCGATTTTTGCAGCTCTGGAGCGTAGTTGCTTTGGTAGATCAGCAGGGCGCAAGCCGCCAAAAATGCCAGATAAACCCAAGCCCAATATTCGCTATGGCCCAGCTCGAGCAGGGGTTGAAAGGCCGAGGCCGCTGCCATGATTGGGGCTTGGTCAGCGGGTGCGAGGGCCGCACGGTTTACGCTCGAGGAAGTGAGGGAGGCATCTTGCACATTGCCCAAAATGGCGGTGATTTTAGGACTGGTACTGATTTCGGGTTGCACTTGAGCCACCATACTGGGTGGAGTGCTGGGTGCAGTAATGGGTTTGGTGATGGGTGCAGTGATTGCACGTTTGGGCAGGGCAATAGCCGCGACTTTGGGTGACAAAACAATTGCAGTTTCATTCGATCCACTCGCAGGCTCATTAGCCACTTGATCTTTACTGCTTTCTTTGTTGTCGCTCTTTAAAGAAGCATTAGTCACATTCACATTGCCCAACACACTGATAATTTTGCCGTCCACTACGGCATGGGGCAGCAGCGAAATACTGCCGCCAAAGGCCACCACATCGCCCGTAACATGCCCCGAAACCTGCACGTTTCCACCAATCCGAATAATGCTGGCGGTGGTTTTATCGGCCTCGAGCGCGTAACTGCCCAAATGCTGGCCCAAAGTGGGCAGCGACAAAGCCGCCACACCTGCAAAAGCTGCCACGCTGCCCCAACGGGCTAGGGTTTGTACCTGTGGGGTGGCTTGCAAAATGCGTTTGGCAAAAATCATCACCAGCGCACTAATGGTCATAATTGCGCCGTAACCCAACAAGGCTTTCCAAGGCAGACTGCGCCCCAGCTCGAGCAGCACATTGCTGGCTCCTGCCAGATTGCTCCAAGCGTAGTTCGCCACTGCCAGAGCCACCGCCACCAGCAAGGCTCCCACCATGTACAGCGGCGCGGGGTTATGCTCCTCGAGGCCACGGCTTTCTCGTGCAATCCTCGAGGCCAGTAACGGCGCAATGTTGGCGGGTGCTTTCAGGCGGGACAGGTTTCGCAAAGCCTGTTCCACTTCGGGCTGGCTTTCTTCGGCAATGCGGGCGGCAAGTTGGGCGGCAAAGCCAGGGGGGGCCAGTCTCGAGCTAGATTTAAGGTACTCGAGGGCGGCATCGGCTGCGATGTTTTGGGCAATGCGGCTCGCCAAACCAGGGGGCGCGGCAATGTGTGGCGCTCGAGCCAGTTCTTGCTGGGCATTGCGCCACAGGGTAAATTCGGCTTGGGTTTCGGGATCTTGCAGGGCCAAGCGCAGTTCGTCGCGCTCGAGATCATTTAATTTCTCGCTGGGTTTCTCGTTACTTTGATGTTCAGGCAAAAGGTACTGCTCGAGGGCGCGGTGCAACAACATTTTACGGGGGTCTGGGTTGTGATCTTGAATTTTAGACATCCACCGTCCCCCTTAATGCTTCTGCCAGCATCTCCTTTGCTCTAAAAACCCGACTTTTTGCCGTCCCCACCGCCACATTTTGAATGCTGGCAATTTCTTCGTAGGGCAACTCTTCCACAAAACGCAGCACAATGGCCTCGCGGTAATCGGGTGGCAAGGTCAGCAGCGCCCTCTGTACTCGCTCGACCTCTTGGTGTCCTTCGGTGCGCTCGAGCGGGGAGGTATAGTGCGACGGAACCTCAAACCCAATATCCTCTTCGGCCTCATTGATCGAGAACTGTGGGTGCAGTTTGCGGCGGTGCTTCTCGATCTGGGTATTGCGGGCAATGGAGTAGAGCCACGGCAAGAAGTTTTCGCCTTCTTTGAAGGTGCCAATCCCGCGCCACGCCCGAAAAAAGACTTCTTGGGTCAGATCCAGCGCATCTTCGTAGTGACCCTCGAGCCGAAACAGATAATTGAGCATTCGATCTTGAAAATGCTCGATCAATTCGTGCCACGCGGCTTCCTCGCCGCTTTTTAGGCGACGAAGGGTCAGAATATCACTCGGATCATAGGCAGTCATTTTTTGGGCAGTCGCGTACACATTTTGGATTACGAGAGGGGGATGGGCAAAGTTCCCGCTCGAGTTGGGATTGATTATAGCGAAAAGTGGATGGGGTGCTGCGCTCGAGGGTAAGAGGGCGGGAGTCGCTACGCTTGAGGGCGAGAAAAAGATTTTGTGGCTCGAGGGTGTTATTTTTCTACGGATAATGGATCACGGACAACCAAAACGAATAACGAACCACGAATAACGAACCACACCAAAGTGTTATGCTATTCCCGAACATGCAAGAATTCGTTTTCAGTACCTTTTTAACCCTGCTGGTGGTGATGGACCCGATTGGTCTGGCCCCTGCTTTTATTGCACTGGCGGGCCAACGCAACCAGCTCGAGCGGAATTTTATTGCCCGTAAAGCCGTTTTGGTGGCGGGCAGCATTATTTTGCTGTTTTTGTTGGGTGGGCAAGCTTTAATCACCTATCTGGGCATCTCCCTCGAGGCGTTTCGGGTGGCGGGGGGGGTGTTGTTGTTTTTGATTGCCCTGGATATGGTTTTTGCCAGAGAGTCCAGCGCCAAAGAAAACGAAGATGAGAAAAAAGAAGCCCTCGAGCGGCAAGACATCAGTGTGTTTCCGCTGGCAATCCCGCTGATTGCTGGGCCTGGAACCCTTGCCAGTGTGATGATCCTCTCGAGCGCACACCGTGGACAGGTGCTGGATTTGCTGGCAATGGTTTTGGTGATTGCGGTGGTTTTGGGGCTGTGCTATTTGGCCCTGCGCCTCTCGAGCCAGATTTCACGCCTGATTGGGCGCACAGGGGTAAATGTGGTCACACGAGTGCTGGGGGTTTTGCTGGCGGCCTTGGCGGTGCAGTATGTTTCGGATGGGCTTTTGGGTTTGGTGAAGACGGGCGTATGAGTAGCAATGTGAAAGTAGAGCGAAAAATGATTCTTGGCCCCGCAGGAAGCGGCAAAACCCAACACTTGCTCGAGGCGGCGCACCGCTTCAGCCAAGCAGGAGACCGCGTGACTTGGGTGGCTTTGCCCCATCAGCGCGAAGGATTATTGCGAAGGTTGTCACAGCAGCCTTCTTTGGGAATTCGGGTGACGGATTTGCAAAGCCTGATGTTCGAGGCGCTCGAGCTGGGGCAATCTGCCAAACGCCCGCTCAGTGTGGCCTCGAGGGTGGCTTTGGTGGGGCGGATTTTGGCGCAGCAGGATAGCCAAGCCGCAGAACCTGGCGAGGCCACCTTGTACGCGCTGGGCATCGCCGAAACCAAACGTTCACACCTGAGTATTCCCCCTATTTTTAAACAAAACCGCTACCAAAGCCGCTTGCAAGAGGTTTTTATGGCGCTCGAGGCGGAGCTTAACCGCCGTGCTTTGCTCGACCCCGATGATGTGCGCCGTGAGGCGATTGACTTGCTCGAGGGAAACACACGGCTCGAGCTGGGGCATCTGATTGTGGACGGCTACAACAGCTTTAACCCAATGGAGCTGCGGGCCATTCGCGCTTTGGCGGGTTCGGCCCAAAGTGTGCAGGTCAGTTTGCCCGTCAAAGCACCGCATCCTTTTATCTCGAGGGTTCTAGAAAGCGAAGCTAAAGCAATGGCCCAGTTTTTGGGGGTCAAAACCCAGATGTTGCGCCCTCGAGCATTGCCGCATTTTGCAGTGCGGCCCTATCCCAACCCCTCGAGCGAGGCGCGGGGGGTTTTGGCGCAGGTCAAGGCGGCTTTGCAATCGGGAAGCTCGGCCCATGATCTGCTGATTTTGGTGCCGCACGCGGTTTACAAGCGGGCTTTGCTCTCGCTGGCCCAGGAATTTGGGGTTCCGCTTCGCAATACCCAAACCGCCCCCGCCCTCGAGCGGCCCGAGGGTCAGCAGTTGTTACGCTTGCTTTCTGTTACCACACGGGGTTATCCGCTGCGCGATTTGCAGGCGCTCGAGGGACTGTACAATCTCGAGGATATTGTGAATGCTTTAAGCAAACGCGAACTGGGCGGCGATGGAGTGCGTTTTTTGGCTCAGCTCGAGGAGGAGGATACCCAGAACCTGAACCTGAATGCCTACCGTGTTTTGCTGGAAGAAACCACCCTCGAGGGACATGCAGGGCAAGTGGATTTGCAATCGTGGCTGACCTTTATGGATCGGCTGCTGCTGCGGGTACGCCTGCCCGACCCCGAGGCGGTGCGTTTGGTGGCCCGCGAAACTTACACCCTACTGCCCGATCCCAGCCCCGCCGCGCTGCTGACCTGGATGCGGGCGCTGCTGCAAGATGTGGAACTTCAGCTCGAGCCGCCCAGTGGGGTGCGTTTGGCCTTGACCGAAGAAGTCTCGGGCAGCCGTTTTGAGCAGTGCTGGATGATGGGAACCCTCGAGGGGAGCTACACCCTAGACGAGTCCGAAGATTTTTTCTATCCCGAAGAAGAGCGAGATGGAACCTTGCTCGAGGGACTGCTGCCCAAAATGCGGGGCCGCGCTGCCAGTGTGTTTTATGAAGCTCTCTGGCGGGCCAAACAGACCACCCTCAGCTACCCACTGGCAGACCGCAGCGGAAAACTGCGCCCGCATGTGCTGATTGATCAACTTTCAGCAACCGTCCAACCCTTTGTCCCCAGCATCGCCAGCCCGCTCGAGTATGCCCTAACCCACCGTGAGGCCGCGCCAGCCGCCTTTGATTGGTCGCACTTACCCCCGCTCGAGGAGAACCGCGCCTTTCAGTTGGTGCGCTTTTTGCCCTGCCGTTTGCGGGGTTTGTTGCAGCATCAACTGAGCTTGCCGCAAAGTGGCAGCGTCGCCAGCAGCCAAGAACTCGAGAGCCTGCGCCGCCGCCTGCGCCAAGCCCACTGGGACGGCCTAGAAGAACCCCACACTCGAGCAGGTTGGTCGAATACCTTTGCCGAGGAAGTGGGCAAAAACCTGCGAAAAAATCTGCCCCCACCGCCACCCGCAGGGGTGATGGTCAACCGCAGTGTGCGGGTCGGCGAGTTGCAGTACCGCCCCCACGCCTACCGCCTCGAGCGTACCCCGCCCAAGCTCGAGGTGTACTTGGTTCACCCACAGGGCGAAACCGTGCCGCAAGTCCGCGATCAGCTCGAGGCATTGTGGTTGCTGGCGGCCTTTCGCAACCAAGCAGGGCGCATTGCCCCCGCCAATTTGTGGGCTTGGGATTTGTACACCGAACCCCGCCGCCTCAGCATTCCCGAAAGCGATCTGGCTCGAGCGGTCAAAAGGCTCGAGGAGCTACGGGGCTTTTTGGCACGAGGCGACTTTGCTCCCACACCAGGGTTCCATTGTCGGGGCTGTCGGTGGGGGGATATTTGTCGGGTGGGGACGTGAAGGTGGCAAAGGGCAGGAATGGAAGTGATCGTTCGTTATTCTGGCAAATGCTTTGGCAATCATGAAGATATCATTCTTAATTTAAAAATCGTTTAAGGTCAGTTAGTCCGATTACTTGATGATGCTAACCCTCTTTCACTCCCAAATCCCCAAAGGAATCCATCTTGGCAACCACACCGTTCTCGAGTCCAACCTTGCGCTACCAAACTTTGCGTGGCATTCTCGGGTTCATCGATCTGCTCTCGAGCCTAGTTCTGGCCCTGGTATTCAGAAACATTTTGCCAGATCTTCAGCCCCAAAACCTGCTGCTCGAGTTTTGGCTACTGTCTTCGGGGGTGGCCTGGTTGGTCTCGAGGGGAAGCCCGCCTTTGCTGGCGCTCGATACCTACGGGCGCAGTTTTTTGGCTCCGCTGTATAGTTTGGCAGGATGCTTGCTGCTGTTTGCGATCAGCCGCCAATATTATTCTTTGGCTTTTTTGGGCTTCACCACCTCGAGTTGGATCTTGTGTATGTTGCTGGCTCGAGTGGTGCTGCGGAGCCTTGCGCCCAAGTTGCGGGTCTTGCTGCTCGGAGAAGAAGCGCATAAACCCCCCTATCATGTTCAGCTCGAGGTCAAACGCATGTTACAACCCGATCAGGTGCGGCTGAACGAGGCCGATTTGCTGCTGATCGACACCGAACTGGCCTACGGTGGCGATTGGCGAAAACTGATCACCCATGCCCAAGTCATTGGCGTGCCTGTGGTTCCTGTTGCCGAAATCAGCGAAGAATTGACTGGCAAAGTTTCGGTGGAACTGCTGCAAAGCAGTTATATGGATACTGGCGGGCGTTTCAATCCCACTTATGTTTCGGTCAAACGTACTTTCGATATTTTCGCAACCCTGCTGGTCTCTCCCGTTTTACTGGTGTTGTGCGGCTTGGTGGCCCTAGTGGTTTTGATCGATGTGGGCCGTCCTATTTTGTTTTGGCAGACACGGGTAGGGCTGGATAATCGGCCCTTTCGCATGGTCAAATTCCGCAGTATGCGCCGCAATTCGGAGCAGGGTGGTGCAGCTTTTGCCCAAAAAGGCGACGCTCGAGTGTCCAAGTTGGGCAAGGTTTTACGCAAGTTCCGCCTAGATGAACTGCCCCAGTTTTGGAACGTGCTGCGCGGTGAAATGAGCATCATCGGGCCACGCCCCGAGCAGGGAACCTTTGTGGAGCAGTTCACTCGAGAGATCCCACTCTACCAAGTGCGGCACTGGGTTCGCCCAGGAATCAGCGGCTGGGCGCAGGTCAACCAAGGCTACGCCGCAGGAACCGACGAAACCGTAGAAAAACTGCGCTTCGATCTGTACTACATCAAGCATTTTTCCTTTTGGTTGGATTTGCGGGTGGTCGCCAAAACCATTTGGACCATTCTGAGTGGCTTTGGAGCGCGGTAATATATTCCCCTCGAGGTTTCACATCTTTCATAATCTTCAAAACTTTCGATAATTGTGCTAAACTTATGCTATAATCGAGACATGGAGGAACACACATGAAAATACTGGTCACAGGCGGAGCGGGTTTTATCGGTAGCCACATTGCACAAGGTGCGCTCGAGGCAGGATACGAAGTCGCGGTTTTGGATAACCTTTCCAACGGTAAGCTCGAGAATATTCCCAGTGGTGCCAAGTTTTACCAGGTGGATATTCGGGATGCAGCAAAGCTCGAGGGAGTTTTTGCCGAATTCAAACCCGATGTGGTCAGCCACCAAGCCGCCCAAGCCAGTGTTTCGATCAGTGTGCGCGACCCGATTTTGGATGCCCAGTGCAACATCATTGGCAGCCTGAATGTCCTCGAGGCGGCAAAGAAATACGGTACCCAGCGGGTGATTTTTGCCAGCACCGGCGGCGCAATTTACGGCGAAGTCCCCGAGGGCCAAAAAGCCCATCCCAGTTGGGCCACCCACCCGATCAGCCCGTATGCCACCAGCAAGCGCTCCACCGAGTTCTACCTCGAGACCTACCGCATCCAATACGGTTTGCAGTACACCATTTTGCGCTATGGCAACGTCTACGGCCCCCGCCAAGACCCGCACGGTGAAGCGGGTGTGGTCGCCATTTTTGCCCGCAGACTGCTCGAGGGCAAACCAATTAAAGTCAACGCTCGCAAAGCATTTGGCGATGGGGGCTGTGTCCGCGACTACATCTACGTTTCGGATGTGGTCAAGGCCAACCTTGCCGCCGCCAAAGGTGAAGTGACCGTTGCTGTGCTGAACGTAGGAACGGGTATTCCCAGCGACACTCTAACCTTAGCCAAAAAGCTCGAGGAGTATTTGGGTGTCACCGCCGATCTGGGATACGGCGAACAACGTGCAGGCGATTTGGAATACTCCTTGCTGGACAGCAGCGACCTCGAGGGGTTGGTAGGCCAAACCGTTTCGCTCGAGGCTGGCTTGAAAGAAACCGCCGCTTGGTTTAGGGCGAACTAAAAAACTCGAGTGAACTAAAAATCCCCCTCGAACTGGGGGATTTTTTTGATAATCTCTAGCGTTTGGGGGTTCTGCCTCGAGCGATGGCCCAACCCATGCCCATGCCAATCAATACCGAAATCAAGACCAACCACCCCGTAGAAATCGTGACGTAGGGGCCAAAAATCCAAATATAGGCCTTGCTAACGATCACATTTTCGATGATAAACACCAACAACAACAAAGCAACGACACCCAGGGCAATGGTAGCAGGAGACATTTTCATACTTGATACTACGGCTTTTGAGCTTAAAAGTTCCCACGGTAATATTGGCAATAACGGCAATAAAAAAAGCTGAGGCATTGCCTCAGCTTTTTTGGTCTATGGTGACCCCAGCGGGATTTGAACCCGCGTCACTACCTTGAAAGGGTAGTGTCCTAACCGTTAGACGATGGGGCCATAAATTGCCCACAAAGCCTCGCTTCCATGTCTGGATCACAACAACTGATCCAAAAAAATGGTGACCCCAACGGGATTCGAACCCGTGTCACTACCTTGAAAGGGTAGTGTCCTAACCGTTAGACGATGGGGCCAGAGGCCGTTGCACACGAGAGGTGCAGGTGTTAGGAGCGCAGAAGCGCGAAAAGAATGGTACTGCATGAGAACCAAAAAAGCAAGTGTGATTTTTTCATATTTTTTATACACGTCTAAGTCAGGGTTTGATCTTTTCTCCTCGAGTACCCTTCAAAAACACAATAACTTCAAACCAGACGCTTAAACAAGCTATCCCTCGAGCGATTCTGTCATAGGTACGTATACTAGAAACAAAACGACTAGAAACAAAACGACTAGAAAACCCTTCGTCGGCCCTTAAAACGGAAAACAGAAAACGAACTTTAGGAGACCCCATGTCTGAAAGCCATCCCATCGAAAATGTACTGCATGAAATCCGCCACTTTGAACCCAGCCAAACCG
>JANYFS010000018.1 GCA_025359705.1 Deinococcales bacterium
GCAGTGGTAACAGGTGTTATTGTTGGTTCCGTTCGGGATAACTCTCGAGTTCCATCTGGTTTTTCAGGGTGGCCTTCGGATAAGCGCAAAGCGTCCACATCGATTTCAAGTTCTTTATTCCAAGCAATCGATCTTCCTTTGGGGCCAACTTTAAACACACCTCGGGTTCTTGCAGGGAGTAGTGAGCTGGCATTCCTGATTCTCGAGCAGTTACTTTAGATCTTTCTAATTGTACCCCCTCGAGTGCCAATTCAAGCCCATTTCAAAATCTAAGGCTCGATAGTTTTTCAATTTATATCAATCCAAGACAGTAAATTACAAGAAAGTAATCTAAAAACGATGAGTATATTACTGTTCCTCTAGCGGTGACATATTATCTGGCTCACCTGCTCGTCGCTTTGGCTTAAAATGAACTCGAACACAAATATAGGCGCAATTGTATACGCCTGGGAGGATGGACAGATGGCGAATATGGCGAAGGATTTGTTTGGCGCACGGGCGGTTTTGAGCGAGAAGCTGGGGCAGAAGGTGTATTACTACCGTCTGGGCGCGTTGGCAGAGCAGGGCATGGATATTTCCAAGCTGCCCTTTAGCATCAAGGTGCTGCTCGAGAGCGTGCTGCGCGAGTGTGACGACTATGTGGTACCCATGGAGGCAGTGCGTACCGTTGCCAATTGGCAGCCCACCAACCCCGAAGTGGAAATCCCCTTCAAACCTTCGAGAGTGATCCTGCAAGACTTTACGGGTGTGCCTGCGGTGGTGGATTTGGCAGCCATGCGTACTGCAATGGTGCGTTTGGGCGGTGATCCCAAAAAGATCAACCCGCTCATCCCTGTGGATCTGGTCATCGATCACTCGGTGCAGGTGGATTTTTATGGAACCGATCAAGCCTTGCTGCAAAACAGCGAACTCGAGTTTGAACGCAACCTCGAGCGCTATGAATTCTTGCGCTGGGGCCAACAAGCCTTCGATAACTTTGGTGTGGTTCCTCCCGCCAGCGGCATCGTTCATCAGGTTAACCTCGAGTATCTGGCAAAAGGCGTGATGTCCCGCCCCGAGGACGATGGAACCGTGGTTTACCCCGATTCTTTGGTCGGCACCGATAGCCACACCACCATGATCAACGGCCTTGGAATTGTGGGCTGGGGTGTAGGCGGTATCGAGGCCGAAGCGGTGATGCTGGGCCAACCCATTTACATGCTGATGCCCGAAGTGGTGGGCTTTAAAATCACAGGGGCCATGCCCGAAGGCGCAACTGCCACCGACTTGGCTCTGACCGTCACTGAGATGCTGCGGAAAACCAATGTGGTCAGCAAATTTGTGGAATTTTTCGGGCCTGGCTTGGTAAATATGACCTTGCCAGACCGCGCCACCATTGCGAATATGGCTCCCGAATACGGCGCGACCATTGGGTTTTTTCCTGTAGATGACGAAGCCTTGCGCTTTTTGCGCCGCACAGGTCGCCTCGAGGATGAGATCGAGTTGGTGGAAAGTTATTACCGCGCTCAGGGCTTGTTCCGCACCGAAGCAACCCCCGATCCTGTGTTTACCAACGTGATCGAGCTGGATTTGAGTACGGTGGTTCCTTCTTTGGCTGGCCCCAAGCGCCCTCAAGACCGCGTGGCCCTCTCGGATATGAAAAGCGTCTACCAGCAGGCTTTGGTGGCTCCCATCGACAAGCGCGGCTTTGCCCTTACCGAAAACCAGCTCTTGAGCCGTGGCACCGTCACTAACCCCGTTACGGGAACCGAACATAAAATTAGCCACGGTTCGGTGGTACTGGCTTCGATCACCTCTTGCACCAATACTTCCAACCCCAGCGTACTAATTGCGGCGGGTTTGGTGGCCAAAAAAGCAGTGGAACTGGGACTGAACAGCAAGCCTTGGGTCAAAACCTCTTTGGCTCCTGGCTCGAGGGTGGTTACGGAATACCTCGAGGCGGCGGGTTTGCAAACCTATTTGGATCAGATCGGCTTTCAGACCGTGGGTTACGGCTGCACCACCTGTATCGGCAACTCGGGGCCACTCCCCGACGAAGTGGTGACTGCCATCAAAGAGGGCGATTTGGTCGCGGCTTCGGTGCTGTCGGGCAACCGCAACTTTGAAGGACGGATCAATCCACACATTCGGGCCAACTATTTGGCCTCTCCCCCATTGGTGGTGGCCTACGCGCTGGCTGGAACGGTGGATTTGGATTTGGTCAACGATCCGATTGGCACCGACACCCAAGGCAAAGCGGTTTATCTGAAAGATTTATGGCCCTCGAGCGCCGAAATCACCCAGATTATGGATCAAACCATCACCGCCGAGATGTTTAAGAATGTTTACGACGGCATTGAAGAGTCCAACGCACAGTGGAACGCCATTCCTGTAGCAGGCGGCGAGCTTTTCGATTGGAAAGAAGACAGCACCTATATCCAGAATCCACCCTTTTTCGATACCTTGGGCGGCGAGATCCAACCCATCTCGAGCATTTTGGGCGCTCGAGTGTTGGTCAAAGTGGGCGACTCGGTGACCACCGACCACATCAGCCCCGCAGGAAGTTTTGGAGCCAACACCCCCGCAGGAAAATTCTTGACCGAGCGCGGGATTCCCCAAAAAGATTTCAACAGCTACGGCTCGAGGCGGGGGAATGACCGCATTATGACGCGGGGAACTTTTGCCAACATCCGTTTGAAGAACCAGTTAGCTCCAGGAACCGAAGGCGGCTTTACCACCTACTTCCCTACGGGTGAAGTCACCAGCATTTTTGAAGCTTCCGAGAAGTTTAAAGCGGCTGGTACGGCGCTGATCATTTTGGCAGGCAAAGACTACGGCATGGGTTCCAGCCGCGACTGGGCCGCCAAAGGTACCTTTTTGCTGGGCGTGAAAGCGGTAATTGCCGAGAGTTTCGAGCGGATTCACCGCAGCAATTTGGTGGGCATGGGGGTTTTGCCGCTGCAATACCGTGCGGGAGAAACCGCCGAAACCTTGGCCCTCGAGGGTACAGAAACCTTTGAAGTGATCCTGGACGACACCTTGCAGCCGCGCCAAGATGTGCGGGTACGGGTGACGGATACCCAAGGTAAGGCTCGAGAGATTACTGTGCTGTGCCGCATTGATACCCCCGTGGAAGTAGATTACTACCGCAATGGTGGGATTTTGCAAACGGTGCTGATGCAGATGCTCGAGCAGGGCGTTAAAGCGTAAGAAAGAA
>JANYFS010000023.1 GCA_025359705.1 Deinococcales bacterium
AATATGTTGAAAGCATATTTATGGTACACTTGAACCATCTCAAATCCAGATTTCTGATAGGGGTATCTAGGGTAGCATTGCTAAAAAAAGATCAAAAATTTTGGGCAACTGAAAACCAGCGCTTATCCCGAACTCAGGTTATTTTAGTGGACTCGGGCGATGTCGCGGGAGAATTTCCTGCGGGAATCCCCCGTCAAATTGCTCGTAAACAGGTACCACCTCATCAAGAAATCGGGGTACAATTACAAGCTCGAGGGGTAAATATTCAAGATTTGACCGTAGTGATGACCCACTTGCACGGCGACCACACAGGCGGCCTACCTCAATTATCACAGGCTCGAGTTTTAGTAGTTAAAAAAGAACTCAAAAATGCTTTTAGCCTGATGGGTCGGATCAGCAGCATTCCCGAAACCCTGCCCACTGGCTTCAAACCCGAGTCGATTGAGTTTGGCTCGAGTCCGATTCAAAACTTTTTGCAAAGCTACCCAATTACTAAAGCCAAAGACATTTGGCTCATTTCCACCCCAGGACACACCGAAAATCATGCCTCAGTATTGGTCAAGCGAGACGATCACTGGGTATTGATTGCGGGGGATGTTTCGTACAGCCAAAGCCAAATGCAAGAGACAGCATTGGATGGAATGTTGATGAACCCTCGAGCCAGCATCGATAGCCTGCAAAGAATAAAAGCTTTTTGCAGCAATAACAAAGTAATTTACTTGCCCTGTCATGATCCCGAATCCCAACGCCGCCTCGAGCAGCTCGAGTTTGTTAGGGTATAATTCGCGTTCCCGCCTGTCCTAGCACCACATCTGCCAAAACCCCCGCGTGCATCCCAGAAGCAATGGTGGCGCTTGTGGCTCCCCGCTCGAGGGCGTGTAAGGCCGCTTCCACTTTGGGAATCATCCCACTCGAGATCCAACCTTCTGTTATGCCCTGCTGGATTTCGGATACCTCGAGGGTGCTTGCCAAGCTGCTGGGATCGGGATAGTTGCGGTATACCCCGTCTACATCGGACAAATAAATGATTGGACACTCGAGTACACCCGCCACCGCGCCCGCCACCCAGTCCGCATTCACATTCAGCGCTTCGCCCACCGCGTCCACTCCTACACAGCCCACCACAGGGGTATAACCTGCCTTCAGCAAGGCTTTGAGCAAATCCGCATTCACCGTATTCACTTTTCCCGCCCGCCCCAGCTCGAGCGGCTCGAGGGCTTCGCCCACGAGTAGCGCACTATCCCGCCCACTCAGGCCCACCGCATTGCCCAAATCTTGGGCCAGCTCTTTGGAAAGTGTGGTCATGCACATCTCGATCACCTCCATCACTTCGCTCGAGGTGACGCGCATTCCGCGTTTAAATTCGCTGACCAAGCCGCGTGCTTTTAAATTCGCCTCGATCACGGGGCCGCCGCCGTGAACCACCACCACCGAATGCTCGGCACGCAGGGCCGCAATCTCGAGGGCGATGGCTTTACGGAGTTGGGAGGATTTCATAGCGTTGCCGCCGTATTTGATCACTAACATGCTGGATATATTAACGGGTATTTTAACGGGTACATTAACGCACTCGCCGCACCCTCGAGACAAAAACCGTTCCCAGCACAAAAAACAACACCGAAATTCCAAACAGCATGGGGTAGCCCGCGTTGGGAGCTTGTTTGTTGCCAAAATCAAGAATCTTACCAAAAAGTCCCAAAAAGATTTGGGGGAAAACCATAGCAATGTGCCAAACCCCCATATCTCTAGCGTGGCTCGAGGCTTTGGGTAGCACACTGGTTCCCAAAGCCCAGTCCACACTGATAAACGCACCGTAACCTAAACCAAACAGCAATACAATAATCAGAGCCACACCATAGTTGCTGGTGGCGGCAAACCCGAGTGCAGCTAGGGCCATGACCCCCCCTGCAACATAGATAACGGGCTTTTTACCCTTGGAATCGGCAATAAATCCACTGGCGATACTGGTGATGGCTGCTGTCACCGACAGCAAAACCAACATGAGAGTGAGTGCTAAATCTGCGGTGGCAAGCTTTTTCCCCAATACTTCAAAGGTTTTGATTACATCCTTGAGGTAAAACAATAAAAAAGGCTGAATAGCCCAGCGTCCTGTTTCGGTAAAGGCTCGAGTCAGAAACACCCAGCGAAAGTCTTGGTATTCGGGCTTAAGATAGTCTTTGATCTCAAGCAATTCGCTCGAGGGGATTTTTGTTTTGGCCTTGGGTTCTTTGACACTGAGCAAAGTAATGGTAGTGCAGATCAGTAAAACTGCAATTACAATGGCGTACTGGCTACCTCTATTAGT
>JANYFS010000041.1 GCA_025359705.1 Deinococcales bacterium
GCCCGAACCACCTGCAAAGCTAAGACTTCCGAAACGCGGCTAGGGCTAGGCTCGAGTGCAAAAGGCGGTTGTGCGCCCAGTTTGCGTAGGTTGATAAACGGCCCCTCGAGGTGTGCGCCTAAAATATCTGCGCCGTCTATCAGGGGGGAGTGCATGGCTTGTACAATCCCCCGCAAGGCCGCGATCACCTCGAGCCAAGGCGCGGTCATGGTGGTGGGCAAGATCGAAGTGGTTCCGTGCTGGGCGTGAAAACGGGCCATGCCACGCACACCTGCGGGGCCATCCATCACATCGAAACCGCCGCCCCCGTGAACGTGGGTGTCGATGAAGCCAGGAAGGATAAACACATCACTCGGGGCCTGATGGTCTAGCTCGAGCCGCCCAATGTGGGTACCAAACTGTCCGCCAAACTGCACTGAGGCTGCTCTAAAGCCTTCTGGGAATAAAACTTGACCACGCAAGTTGTGTTCAGCAAAATTTATATCCGAAGTCCTATCTTGAGTCATAAGTCCATATTCCTATTTAAATTGCGCTCGAGTGTTTTGGATGGTGTGTTAGCTGAAGTAAAACACATTTAGAACTCTTGGCTCGTGATTCGCTCGAGCTGTCCTGTTTGGCTCGAGGTGTAGGCACTGAGCGCGACTTGCAAAGTGCGGTAGCCATCCAACCAGGTAACGGGTGGCGGGAGGTGTTTTTGCACACTCTCGAGGAAGGCCAGCAGCATAGCGCGGTTGGGATCTGGGGCGAAACTGACCCATGTTGGAGCAGGGTTGGCTGTGTCAAATAGGGTTAGGTGATCTGCGAAGGGATCGACCACCAAAACACCTTTTTCGCACACAATTTCCATTTTGAGATGACCCCAACGCGGGTAATGGGCAGGCCGACTCCAGCTACAGTCGATGCTGGCATGAAGGCCGTTCTCGAGCGTCACCAGCAGGATTCCAGATGTTTCTACACTCGAGCCAAGCGGATGCCCCAGCGCAGCATACACCTCGAGGATTTCGGTTTTAAAAAACCAGCGGTACAAATCCGTCAGATGCACTGTGTGATCCATCACCGCGCCGCCACCTGCCAAAATGGGGTCGGCAAACCAAGCATCGTGGCTGGAAGGATTGATGCTGTGATTGACTCCAACAATACCCAGAACCGCACCCAGACTGCCTTCTTGCAAAGTTTGGCGGGTGTGTTGCAGGGTGATGTCAAAGCGCATTGGAAAGGCAGTCATAAAATTGACCCCCGCCGTGTGGCAGGCATCTTGCATGATTCGTGCATCCTCGAGGGTGGTAGCGATGGGTTTTTCGCACAAGATATGTGCGCCCGCTCGAGCGGCGCGTTCCACCAATTCTCGGTGAAATACTGTCTCGGAACAAATGATCACCGCGTCTGGGCGCTGCTCGAGTAGAGCGGTGACACCTGAAAACATTTTTACGCCCTCAAAAGTTCGGCTCGAGGCAATACCGTCTCGTTCGGCACAGCCAAGCAGTTCCACACCAGGTAGGGTTTTCAGAATCGAGATATAACCTTCGGTGTGAACATGGGCTAGGCCCAGAATGGCGACTTTCAAAACACGACGCGCAGGAGCATTCACAGGAGCATTCATAGAGTCATTCACAGGATTATTCACACCATCACCGCCCGACCACTCAACGCCGACGAACGCACTGCCAGCGCAACATTTAAGGCGCGAACCGCATCCTGGGTGGTCACTTCAAAGGGTGATCCCGTCTCGAGGCAGTGGGCGGCGTGTTGAAGCTGCATGGTGTAGGGATCGGATGCGGCGGATATGGCAGGCAGCGGAACAGCCCCTATCATTTCGACTGTATTGGGCAACCTCAAGGAACTGGGTGGGGCATCCGAAGACCACTCGAGCAAACCCGCATCACCCACCAGATCCAGTGCAGTGCGAAAAAGCCCGTTTTGATAGGCCCAACCGCATTCGATGTGGGTGATGGCTCCGCTTGAATGGGTCAGGATGGCTTGGGCATATTGTTGGGTTGTGGTGCGGGTCAACCGTGCAAAAACCCGCACGACATCCCCCGCCACCCACAAGGCGTAATCGATGTCATGCAGCATCATATCCACCACAATCCCGCCCGAAAGTGCATCGTCGGCAAACCAAGAAGTTCCGCCGTGGGGCGGGAAACCCACCCGTTTGAGTCGCAGCACTTGAAGTGTACCAAGCTTTCCAGCAAGGGCCAGTTCTGCGGCGCGGCGATACATTGGAAAAAAGCGCAGCACCATAGCGATGTACAAACGCACTCCAGCCGTTTCACAGCTTTGAATCATCGCCATACCTTCTTTGGTACTCAGGGCAATGGGTTTTTCACAGATGATGTGCTTACCCGCAAGAGCCACTTGCATTACTGCCTCGAGGTGTAAAAAGGTGGGTAAACAGATGTCCACCACATCACAATCCCGAATCAATTCTGCGGCATTGTCGTATACTTTTGCGCCGTAGGTATGTGCCAAATCGGTTGCTGTCTCGAGGTTGCGGTCATGCAGTGCCAGCCAAGGCACATCCAATGCTCGCCAAGCCCGTAAATGGGTTTGGGCCATTGCGCCACTTCCCAGAATTCCTACCCGCAAATGGGTCATAGTTTGTACCGTTTGTTACCGCTCGAGTGTGACTGGCTCGAGTGTGACTGGCTCGAGGTTTTGAAGGTGTTTGAATCGCGCTCGAGGTTGGTATCACCAATCATGGGCAAGTTTATGCACCAGCTCATTTAATTGCTCCATCGGTCAGACCCCGAATAAGCTGTTTAGAGAAGATGATATACAGCACCACCGCAGGTAAAATCGCCAAAGAAAGTGCCGCCAGTACCGCATTGTAGTCATTGACAAATTGCCCCAAAAACATGCTTGCACCCAGCACTAGGGTTTTGGTGTGTTCGCCATTTGCCAAAATCAGTGGAAACCACAGATCGTTCCACACGGGAATCAGCGAAATCGCCAAAATTGCGCCAATGGCGGGGCGAATCAAGGGTAAAATCAACAGATAAATGCGGTATTCGCTGGCTCCATCGAGTCTCGCGGCTTCTTTGAGGTCTTTGGGCAACTGGCGCATAAAGGCAGTCAAAATAAAAATTGCTAGGGGTAGCCCTTGGGCGGTATAAACCGCGATTAAGGCCCACAAGGTATTGTTGATGTGCAGCGTTTTGGCAAGCTCGAGGATGCCAGGAGTTCCCAAGCGAATTGGAACCATAATGCCCACCGATAGATACAAACTCAGCAAGGTATTGAAGCGAAATTTGTACTCCGATAAAGCAAAAGCCGCCGCTGATCCCGCCAGCAGAATCAAACCCAAAGAACTTAGGGTAACAGTCAGGCTATTTAGGGTATATAAACCAAAGTTAGCATTTTCAGCTAGGGTTTTATAACCGTCCAAAGTGAAGGTATCGGGGGTGGGCGGCACAAAAGGTGCATTGAAGATGGCAAGGGGCTGCTTGAAAGAGTTAAGTACCACCACCAACACAGGGAAAAGGCAGAGCAGACTGTAGCAGATCAGTAGGCTATGACCCACCGCCCCCTCGAGCCACGAAAAACGGGCATAACTGCGCTTGGGTTGAGATTTGTGCTTGCGGACTTGGATGTCTGGGTTCATAAGTAGCTCCTGAAAACCCGCATTACAGCATTTGTCAGAGTAATAGATGGTTGAACTACCCATATCAAAAAATAATTTCTTCGTCTAAGACACGGTATTTACCATACTGCTGAAAACGGATAACGGATAACGGATAACGGACAACTGCTCTAATATTGCAGATCCTGAATTCGGCGTTGCCAGCCCAACAAATAGGCAATCACACCCGCCAAAATAATCAAGAGCATTACCCCCGCAATGGTGGAACCCATATAGGGGTCGCCCAATTGCAATTGATAGCCCTCGAAGGTGCGGTAGAACAGAGTTCCCAAAATATCGGTGGAGAAATTTGGTCCGCCCAGTGCGCCTTGCGTAGCAAAAACAATGTCAAAGGCATTGAAGTTCCCTACAAAAGTCAGCACCGAAACAATACCCAAGGTGGGAAAAATCAGCGGAAATTGAATGTTCCAGAAGATCTTCCAAGCCGATGCCCCGTCCATTCGGGCTGCTTCATAGAATTCGCTGGGAATGCGAATTAGGGCGGCGGTAAAAAGCATCATGGGGATGCCCACGTTTTGCCATACCGAAATTAGGGCCACTGTGGTCAGGGCGGTGCTGGGAAGGCCCAGTAGGGTGGTGTGCAAGCCCCACTGTGGGTTGAGAATTAAGCGCCAAGCAAAACCCACAATCACCACCGACAACACGGTGGGAGTAAAAATGAGGGTTCGGTAAATCTCGGTACCCCGCAGTTGTTTGGAGAGAAAAACCGCCAAAAGCAGTCCTACTGGGTTTTGAACCAGCATGTGAATTGCAAAAAACTTAATATTATTCCATAGCGCATTCCAAAACGGGCCTGAAAATTCAGGAGCCTGAAACAAGCGGAAATAATTAGCAAGACCCACAAAATGTTCTGGGCCGTTATTGATCTGAGTATTCAGCGAAAGCCACAACGAGGTGAACAAGGGGTAGATCATAAAGAGGGAGTAGATTGCTACCGCAGGCAGCAAAAACACCAGCAGATGAGGGCTGAACTGTTTACGCATAAATACCTTTACTCCGAGTTTGGGAAGGCTTGCTGAAGCGTATAAGATTGCTCGAGGGACAAAAAGTCACACAAAATCACACAAAACTTCTTGAGAAAATTTCTCGAGGGTGAATAAATTTAGAGGTAGGGGCCAAATAGCCCCCACACTCACTTTAACTACTTCCCTCGAGCTTATAT
>JANYFS010000050.1 GCA_025359705.1 Deinococcales bacterium
ACCCGCAAACATCCGCATCGTCCACAGTTTGCCTCGGTACATCGAAGCCTGTACCCCACGGGTAAAAGGATATTCCCCAGGCATTCCCAGTTTTTCTGTTTCATGCAAATCCGCAACATCATCAGCGGTATAAATCGGATCGGGGACAATGCCGCCCATGCTCGAGAGGAGGGTATCGGTGCGCTCTGGGAAGGTATTTATGGATTTGGCATAGCTCGAGGTAAGCCACTGGTTTTTACTGTGCATGGTATTCTCCTAACAAACACTTGTTATTCTATCCCGCTCGAGTACACTAATCTTGTGCAGACTTCACCTTTACAAGATTCACTTTTAACCGCATTCCAAGGGGGGCAAGAACGGGCTTTGGCGCGGGTACTCACTTTGCTCGAGGGGGGCCGTCAGGATTCTCGGGGTCAAGATTCTATGGGGCAAGAGCTATTGCAAGCGGTGCGGCAACTGGGCAAACGTAGCCGTGTGGTGGGGATCACGGGGCCGCCTGGAGCGGGGAAAAGTACCTTGTCGGATGCGCTAATTTCGGTTTACCGCGCTCGAGGGGAAACCGTGGCGGTGCTGGCAGTCGATCCCTCGAGTCCGTTTTCGGGCGGGGCCATTTTGGGAGACCGCATTCGGATGCTGCGCCACACCCATGATTCGGGGGTTTTTGTGCGCTCGGTGGCGACGCGGGGGGCGTTGGGCGGGCTGGCCCAGTCGGTCAGTGCCATGCTTTCGGCCCTCGAGGGTTTTGGTTTCGATCACATTTTGCTGGAGACCGTGGGGGTGGGCCAGTCTGAGGTGGACATCGCCCAAGTTGCCGACAGCGTGGTGCTGGTGCTGACCCCCGCAGGTGGCGACGGAATTCAGGCATTTAAGGCGGGCATTCTGGAAATTGCCGACCTGTTGGTGGTCAACAAAGCCGATCTACCCGAGGCAGACCGCTTCTCTCGAGCCTTATCGGGAGCGCTCGAACTGGGGGATCACGGCTTTGATTCGTGGATGCCGCCCGTATTGCAAACCATTGCCCCCAGTGGTACAGGTATTTCCGAGCTTGTTTTGGCCCTCGAGCGACACCAAACCTATTTGAGAGAAAACAACACTGCAACAGGACTCGAGGCCCGCCGCCTGAAACGCGCCCGTTTTGAAGTTCGCTCGAGCCTGTTGCAGTGGGCCGAACAGCTCACGGGAGCAGCGGGAAACGCGGTTTTCTCTCGGGTGGCCCAAGGCCAAATCAGTCCGCTCGAGGTGGCCCGCACCTTACTGGAAGAACTGAACCGCTCGAGTCTTTCTTGAGTGGATCTTGAGTATTCCTCGAGTCTTTTTTGCTTCCCCCTAATTCTGAAATTCTGAGGTCATTATGGAACCAACCCCCCCAAACAAGCCCCGCACCCTCCGTATCATCATCGCCAAACCAGGCATGGATGGTCATGACCGTGGGGCCAAAATTATCGCTCGAGCGCTGCGCGATGCGGGCATGGAAGTGATTTATTTGGGCCTGCGCCAGACCGCCCAAAGCATCGTTCACGCTGCCATCCAAGAAGATGCCGATGCCATTGGCCTATCCATTTTGTCGGGTTCACACATGCACCATTTCCGCGAAGTCCACCAACTCCTCGAGGCCCAAAATGCCCTGGACATCGTGCTATTTGGCGGCGGCATCATCCCCGAAGAAGATTTACCCGCCCTGCTCGAGCTGGGGGTGCGGGGGGTTTTTACCCCTGGAGCGCATACGGCGGAGGTGGTGGCGTTTTTGCAAGAGAATGTACGGGAAAAGATTTGAGGGCGAGAGGGCGTGAAAAAGATTTAGGCTCGAGCCTACATTTTTACACCCATATTTCAAAAATCCTCATCCCACTCGAGGTTTAAAAAAGTTCCCACAAGTTGTGGGAAAAGCCAAAACCAACCCCCTCGAGCTACCCCATCATCCCCATCCACCGTTCTATCCACCGTATACTTTCCATATGGATTCCACTTTAGATCTCGTTCTGCTGCAAAAACTGCTCACCGCCGCCGCCCCCAGTGGTTTTGAGGAACGCGCCGCCCAAGTTTTCCTCGAGGAAGCCCGCACCTTTGCTGATCAGGTCTACAGCGATTTTTACGGCAATGTCTACGCCGAAATCAATCCAGACGCGGGCCAACTATTTGTTCTCGAGGCCCATATCGATGAAATCGGGGTGATGGTTTCGCATGTCAGCGACGAGGGTTTTATTTATTGCCAAGAAATCGGCGGGATGGATAACCAAACCTATGTGGGGCAGCGGATTCGTTTGCTTGCCGAAGATGGAAATTTAGAAAACGACCTGATCGCTTTTGTGGGTAAAAAACCGATTCATTTGTTGTCTTCCGATGACCGCAGCAAGGTCTCAAAACTGAGCGAATTGTATTTGGATACGGGCCTCGAGCCAGCCGAAACCCTCGAGCGGGTGAAGGTGGGTAGGGTGGGGGTTCTCGAGCAGCCCCCGATGTTTGTGGGAAATAAAGTAGTCTCGAGGGCGCTGGACAACCGTGCCAGTGTTTTTGCAGTGCTGCAAACTTTGCGCCGCCTCAAAGCAGCGGGGTGCAGCAAACGGGTGGTGGTGGTGGGCGCGGTGCAAGAAGAAGTGGGGCTGCACGGGGCCAAAATTGCCGCGCACCGTTTGGATGCACTGCATTCTATTGTGGGTGCAATTGTTTTAGATGTCACCTTCGAGACCAGCCAACCCGACATCGACATTAAAAAACTGGGCCGCTCGCCGTTCAACAGTGGGGCAAATCTGTGTGTGATGCCGATTTTGCACCAAGCCAGCCGTAAAGCCCTCGAGCAGACCGCCAAAACCCACCACATCCCTTACACCGTTTCCACTGGCCCCAGCATCAGCAAATCCTATACTGATGCCGATGTAGTCACTCTGGCTCGAGCGGGAGTTCCCACTGCCCTGATCGGCATTCCCTGCCGCTATATGCACTCCCCCAACGAAATGGTGGATCTGCGCGACATCGAAGCCTGTGTTGCTTTAATAACCGCGCATTTGCTGGCTGAAGGCTGAAACAGATGATGCAGACTCAAGCGGTAATTATGATGGGCGTTTCAGGTTCGGGAAAAAGCACGGTAGGCAGTGCTTTGGCGCTACATTTGGGTTGGGATTTTAAAGATGCCGACGACTTTCACCCGCCCCACAACCTGAACAAAATGGCTCGAGGGGAAGCCCTTTCGGACATAGATCGCCAGCCGTGGTTGCAACAGTTGCACCAGCTTTTGCAAGCGTACCAAACTCAACAAAAAGGTCTGGTACTGGCCTGCTCCGCCCTTAAAACCAGCTACCGAGATATTTTGGTGGGTTCCCTCGAGGGGATACAGGTGGTTTTTCTACAGGGCAGCCCCGAACTGATCACCCAACGCATCGCCCAGCGCCAACATTTCATGCCGCTGAGCCTGCTGGATTCCCAACTCGCCACCCTCGAGCCACCCCAAAATGCACTTGTTGTGGATATTGCTCTACCCCTCGAGCGCATCGTTTTGCAGATTGTGAATACGATCATAAGTTCCAGTTCAAGCACCGTGAATTTATAGGCTCGAGGCAAACCG
>JANYFS010000384.1 GCA_025359705.1 Deinococcales bacterium
GTCAAGTTAATCCAGCACCATGTGAATCGTGAGCAACAACGCTTATGGTATCCGCATTTAAGGTCACTGGTTGGTCACAAAAGACACCTCTTATTACGTCCTAAACTATATTGCCTCATTATGTTTAGTTTGAAAACTATAAAAATAAAGTAATATGAGTCACTAAACACTTAACCTGACACAACCCTTGAACGTCTCGGTAGCTGAGAGGAAAGCGGTGATACAACCAGACAGCGTGCTGGATGATGGTCATCGGAAAACGGTGGCAGTAAGGCTTGAGGTCGGTCACGGAGGGTCAGTCTACTCCACCCCGATTAAGGCAACACAACCTTAGAGATACTTAAACCCCTCGAGTTCATGCTGTATTCTCATAAGTCCCTTACACTATGCTTTATGTTCTTATTCGATACCTGTAAGAAAAACACCTCGAGCCTACTCTTTTTATTATCCATCAGCTATTTGGGAAATGCCTTGGCACAAAATATGCCCACTGGAGAAGTATTGCCTAAAACTGTTAAATATGTGCTTATTCCCCTCGAGAACTCGGTGCGATTGCCCGCTGTCTTGCCCATTGTATTGCCTCCAGAACTACCTCCAGTGATACTCCCAGCAAAACCACTTGATCCCAACCAAAAACAAGTGCTCACTTTTGTCAAACGTCCGCCCCAAATGCAGCAAGCCTGGGTATTGGGCAATGGGCATATTCGGGTGGCTTGGTTGACTGCCAATGTGGCGGATACAGTCAACTATCCTGTACTCAATACTTTGGCGCGGGGCTTGCTCGAGCAGGCTTTTAAAGAACATCCCGAGCTAAATGAAGTGGACATCAGTATTTATCCGCAAAAAACCGTACCTTGGAAGGTAGCGACGATCAACCCGCTGTTAACCTTGTCGGTTCCTAAAAATCGCTTGGGCCAAGTCCTAGCTTTGCCCCTCAAACCAAGCTGGAGCGGCTTTTATGACCGGGTGTATTACGCTTTTGAAAACCCTGTGCGCCAAGCTCCGCTCGAGGGCATTCAAGATGATTCCAGCAGTTCTACCATTTCGCAGGCTCCCGAAAGCAGCATCAACTATCAAGGCACACCGCTCGAGCGGAGTAAATTGCGGATGCAGCACAAAATTGGCAAGATTATTGGTGGAATTCGGGGTGGTTTGTTGGCCCGTGGGACGCGAGATGATAAATACATCGCTTTAACCATAGATGACGGCCCACACCCGATGTACGCACCCCTTTTACTGGATACCCTCGAGCAAAACCATATCAAAGCCACCTGCTTTATCATTGGACGAAATGCTGAAGCCTATCCTTATTTTGTACGTGATTTGCTGGTTGCGGGCCAAGAGATTGGCAATCACACCTACAATCACCGCCGCCTCAAGGATCTGAGTGCCGAGCAAATTGCTTGGGAAATTCGGGCAGGAAGCGATGCGCTCAAGCGGATTACCGGTCAAAGTATGCGCTATTTCCGCCCCCCTGGTGGGCATTATGGTGCAGTAGCCCTCGAGGAGTCGCAAAAAAACGGCATGGCCCTAGCCTTATGGACCGATGATCCAGGGGATTTTATCAAAACCATAACCGAGGATAACCTTAGAGCGCGGCTGGTGCAGAAATTAAGCCCAGGTGGGATTATTTTGGTTCACGAAAATGTTGATAAAACCATCAGCTCGCTCCCGTATTTGGTACGAAACGTGGCCAAACAGGGCTGGCAATTGGGAACCCTCAGTGAAATGTTAGGTCGTCCCGAATTGGGAAAAGCGGCCTCCTTGAGTGGTCAAATAGTGACAAAAATATGAGATACCCCTAAAAGTGTGTTGACCCTAGAGAAGAAGAAAAAAAAAGGGAAAGTGTGTCTATGACAACATCATCGATCCCGCACTGAAAATTTTTATAATCGTGAACGTCGTCACTCGAGCTTAGGATACCGTTCACCGTCACATTTTGAGGAGCGCCACTTGAGACTGAACTGACCTTACACTAAACCCTGGCTATTTCAGCTCTTCC
>JANYFS010000055.1 GCA_025359705.1 Deinococcales bacterium
ATGGAAGCCTACACCCCCCAAGTGGAACACCTCATGCAACGTCTCTATCATTCTTTGAGTGAAAAAGATCGCCGCCGATATGCTGCCGTTGAAAGTGCATTGTGGGTTATGGTGGCCTCTCCTATATCAGCCAAATTCTGAACTGTGATCCTAAAACCATCCATGCAGGACTACTTGAACTGAAAAATTCTGATGAGCTTGAAACCCTTGGACAACGAAAAAAGGGGCTGGGCGGAAACAGCTGATCCTTGCCAATCCGCAACTCGAAACAAACTTCCAAAGTGTTTTGCAAGACCATATTGCTGGTGACCCCATGCAGCCCAGTGTTCGATGGACAAACTTGTCCAGACGCAGTATTGCTCGAGCAGTTACCCAACTCGGTACACCCATCAGTCATCATATTGTGGGTCAATGGTTGTATACCAACGGTTTCCGAAGACGACAAATGGAAAAGAAACAGACCATGGGTTCACACGAAAATCGTAACGAACAATTTGAACGGATTAAGGAACTCAAACAGGAATATATAGGTGCAGGGCACCCTGTCATCAGTATGGATACCAAGAAAAAAGAACTCCTTGGGAACTTTTATCGAGAAGGGGTGATTGAATGTCAGGAATCCATCGTAGTCAACGATCACGATTTCCCAAGTACAGCGGAGGGGAAGCTGATCCCACATGGAATCTATGACATTGGGAAGAACACGGGGTCAATACACTTAAATGCAAGTCACGATACAACTGAGCTAGCATGTGATAGTTTAGCGTTGTGGTGGAAAGAGCAAGGGCGTTATGAGTATCCGAATGCTCAACACATACTGGTATTATGTGACGGAGGCGGGAGTAATAGTGCATCAACATATATTTTCAAAGAAGATTTGCAGAATTTAGCAAATATATTAGGTTTAGAGATTCGGATTGCACACTTTCCACCTTATTGTTCAAAGTTCAATCCAATTGAACATCGAATGTTTCCACATGTCACTCGAGCGGTACAGGGTGTAGTTTTAAGAAGTATAGAAGTAGCTAAGGAATATATGAAAAGAACTTCGACAGAGACGGGGTTAAAGGTAGTAGTTCGCCAATTAGAGCGGGTGTACCAGACGGGGCGGAAGTACACGGAAGGTTTTAAGAAGTCTATGAAGATTGTGTTTGATGAACGATTACCAAAGTGGAATTACACGGCAGTACCCCAAACAGGGTGAGATCGGGAAGTTATTTCATCCCCAATCCTTAGGTAATGGATCGATCCATTGGGTATGGTGCGATCCGCATCATACCCTAGGCCAACCCCATCAATTTGGCGCTTATTTCCCACCCATGCTGTCACAACATGGGATCTTTGGACAGCTCGAGGGGGGCTTGAATGCTGAAATCAAAATGACCCATTCGGACTTATGCAAGAGGTCTATTGAAGTTTTCCTATGGCTCGAGTGAGTGCAAGGTGGCCCGAATATCTTTCACGGTCAAAAAAAGACGGTTCCCCTCGAGCACAGTGAAATCCCATTTTTGGTAATACTGGGCGGCTTCATCGTCTAGGGCATCCACCAGCAGAGCATAAATTCCCATTTCGCTTGCCAGCCGTGCGGTTTCAAACAACACATGCAGCAGCAACCCACGACCCAAGCCTGTACCACGTACACTCTGGTCTCGAGCCAAGCGGCCCAACAGTAAACACGGTACTTCTGTGTAAGGAAGTCGAGTAGGACTGGGCAAGGTGCTGCTTTTGACCGATGCGCTCGAGAGGGTATAGAAGCCCAAAATCTCGAGCGGTGCACCAAAGTGAACCAGCACAAAACAGCGGGCCAGATCCCGTTTGCGATCTTGACCCACTTGGGTTTTGAGGTAGTGGTCAAGTGTGGGTTTGCCACAGGAAAAAAGGCTACGGTCATGGGCAGCCAGCGGCTCGACACGGTAGCCCTCGGGCCACTTCAAGCGTGACCCTTCCCGATTTGCCCCAGTTTGACCTGGGTTTTTTGTATTTGCTCGAGCAGACCTGTTTTCACTTGGGGTTCCGACTCGAGGGCAGCTACAAAACGTTGGTAGGTTTCCAGTTGCACCTGAACGGTTTGCTCGCGGTTCAAGACTTCTTCGGCAATGTTTACGCCAGCCTGAATCAAAAATGCACTAAGGCTTTTACCCTCGAGCTGGGCGGCACGCTCGAGCAAGGCGCGTTCTTGTTTGCCAATGCGGATATGCAACCGCTCGTCTTTGGGGGTTTGGCTAATCATCTCTAAAGTGTACGCATTTTGTGTGTACAAATCAACCGAATTCTACATTCGCTGTGCAGCTATTCCCGTTCTTCTTCGTCTAAAAAGCCGACTCGAGCCTGTTGCAGTCTTTCGATCAAGTGCTCGAGACAACTCAAAATCATGCGATGATTAAAGGGAAAAATCCGATACATCGTTCCTTAGCTTTTTTTACCCAGCTACTGTATAGCGCTCAGCAGTGAGATCGACATACTTACTCGAGGTGTGATGAGGATTTCCGCATGAGATGAGCTTGAGCAAGGATCACTCGAGGTGCCTCAGTGTTGATCATTTCGAATTGCGCTATAACAGCGTTTCAAAAGCATCCAATTTTATTCCTTGCCCAGATTGCGGGACGCACTGGGCAGGGCAAACGCACTATTAAAACTTTTTTTCACAACCGATCAAAAGCATGTTTAGGACAGTGGTAATCAGGATACTGGGTACATATTTGGAGGGCTGTTTCGCATTGTGAGCGAATTTAGGTGCAAAGAATATCGTGTA
>JANYFS010000065.1 GCA_025359705.1 Deinococcales bacterium
GCGCTGTTTGCCATCCTCGAGCGTACCCACATGGCAGGTACACGAGAGATTCAATTGATTGCGGCCCAAGAAGAATTCCTCGAGCCGAAAAGGGTTTTTGTGGCGAAAGAGGTTTTCTAGTATCATAAGCATGTAGCTTTAAACATGGGAGGTCGTCTATGAAATCTTTAAACAAGGTGTCTTTTTTCAAACCCTTGAGACTGTACAAGATTGCTGTGACTATTCTGGTTTTTCTCTTGCCTTTACAAGCTCGAGCGGATATGGAAATTGATTATTCCAATGTGCGAAATCATCTAGATGCTTACAAAGAACTTTATGAACCAGCATCCAAAGGCGATGCAAAAGCTCAGTATTTTCTAGGCAAAATGTATGAAGATGGATATCGCACTGATAGAAATTTTAAACAAGCTGCATATTGGTACAAAAAATCCGCAATCCAAGGAAATCCCAAAGCTCAAGAAAGGCTAGGGTGCCTGTATCAGTACGGGTACGGTATCACCGAAAATTTTAAACAAGCTGCATATTGGTACAAAAAATCCGCAATCCAAGGAAATTTCGATGCTCAGAATAAGTTGGGGTATTTATATCGGCTTGGCTTGGGTATTCGACAGAGTTACAAGAAATCTCTATATTGGCACAAAAAATCCGCAAATCAAGATAATGCGGATGCCTATTATAGTTTAGGTCGTGTGTATGAATATGGATTCGGAGTCAAAAAAAATATCCCACAGGCCATATATTGGTATAAAAAAGCTGCCGATAAGGGCGATAAATTTTCGATCCTTCTGGCAAAAGAACTCGAGCAGAATAAAAAATAGCCCCCTCGAGGGCATTCCCACATTCACTATCCAACATACATAAAGGGAGCCTGAAAAATGCTCCCTTTATGTATGTTGTGGTTGATATAACGCTCGAGGGTTACCAGCTCAAAATGTATTCGCTGAATCCATCTGCACGGTCTGCTTGCTTCTTGGCATTGGCAGGCAGGTATTTGACTGCATTTGGACTCGAGAGGAACAGTACGCTGTTGCCCACAATCGGTGTTAGTTTCCAGTTGTTATCGATTTTGGGGTTGACCGATCCCAAGCTGGTGACATAACCAATGATGGCCTGACGATTCTCGTCGGGAGAATCGAGGATGATGTTTTTGCCGTCCAAACCAGGAAACGCACCGCCGCCCGAAGCGCGGTAGTTGTTGGTTGCCACTACAAATTTGGCAGCGGGGTCGATGGGCTTGCCTTCAAATTGCAGGTTCTTGATGCGGTTTGCGCCTTCAACCATGCCGCCCTTGCCGTCGTACTTGTTGGGTTGGGTTACATCGATTTCGTAGGTCACACCGTCGATCACATCGAAATTGTAGGCGGGGAAGCTATCGTTGACCAACAGTTGGTTGGGCTTGCCTTTGGGATCGATTTGGTTGAACTGCCCTGCACTGCGCTCGAGCCATTCTTTAACCTGTGCGCCGGTGATCAGTACCGCTTTGAGGGTGTTGGGGTAGACATACAAGTCAGAGATATTTTTGACTGCCAAGGTTCCCGCAGGGATATCGGTGTAGTAGCTGGCTCCTGCGCGTCCGCCTGCCTTAAAGGGTGCGGCTGCCGACAGCACGGGATACTTCTCGTATTGGGTTCCTTGCAAAGCCCGTTTGACGTACCAGGTTTGGGCTTGGTTGACGATTTGAATGCTGGGGTCGTCTTGGACTTGGGAAAAATAGCTGTTGATTGGGGTCTCGAGGGCGGCAACTTTTCCGCGCACATACTCGAGGGTGGCTTTATGATCTGCGTCGATAGCGGCAACGATGGCAGGATCATTGTCCACATTGGCTTTTTTGGCGGCGGTGTCGTAGATTTTACGCAAGCTGGACTGGCTCGAGACTACATTCCACGCACCGTTACTGCCCTCGAGCTTGACATCAATGATGCCCAAAGAGTTACCCCAGAAACCAGGCATCACTGCGCCCTTACCGTTGATGGTTCCCTTGGCAACGTCCACTCCAGGGAAATCTTTGTAAAAAGCGCCAGGGAAATCGGCGTGCGAGTGGCCCAACAGCAGCAAACTTACCCCGTCCACTTTGGAGATGCCAATCGCGGCATTTTCCGCCAAGTCACCAGGTTCGTTTTTATCCAAACCCGTGTGAGCAATCACAATCACAATATCTGCGCCCTTGGCTTTGATTTCTGGCACAAATTTTTGAGCGGTCTTGACCAAATCGGCGGCGGTGACTTTGCCCTCGAGGTTAGACTTGTCCCACTGCATGATTTGGGCAGGAACCAAGCCCAATACGCCCACTTTAATCCGCACATTTTTACCCGTGCTGTCTTTAAGCAAACGGGTCAAGATGGTGTAGGGCTTGAAATAGTTTTTGCCCGAAGCCGCGTACACATTGGCATTGACATAAGGGAATTTTGCTCCCGAGAGGGCAATTTTGAGGAAGGGCAAACCATAGTTGAATTCGTGGTTGCCGATGTTGGCAGCGTCGTAGCCCAGCAGGTTCATGGCTTTGAATACGGGGTGAACTTCACCCTTTTGCACGGGCTTAATTTTGGCTGCCACGTCGCCCAAGGGGTTTCCTTGGATCAAGTCGCCGTTGTCGAACAGCATAGAGTTGACCACTTCGGCACGGGCTGCTTTGATCAGCGTGGCGGTTTTGGACAGACCATATTCGTCGGTAAACTTATCTTGGTAGTAATCGTAGTTGAGGATATTGGTGTGGATGTCGGAGGTTTCGAGGATGCGAAGGTTGAGGTTGGCAGCGCTACCAAAGCTAGCCAAGACAAGTGCGGTTAGGATAGAGATTTTTTTCATCACCGCATCATGATAGGGGCATGTCAGGGAATTGTCTAGCCATTTAGACCGAATCTAAATATTGGGTGAATTATTGACCAGAACGACAAATTTAGCGCAACTTGTCAAATGATAAGTCAAATAAAACACATCAAAATGGGTGGATTAAAATGGAAATCGTTCATATTGCTCGAGCAGAACTTGGGGCAGATCTCCCCTACCCGCTTGTGAAGCCGAATTGAGTGTCCAAACTATCCCCACAAAAGTGCTTTGCTCGAGGGGAAAAAACTGCTGGCGTGTCCAGCGATTGTTGTAACTTTTGGAAGATTCAAAACGCAGATTGGGAACGCTCGAGGCATCTAAACTCGAGGCATCTAAATCTTTCAGCTCGAGGGACTTGAGGTCATCGTCGAGAATCAGATCATCCAAAAACCCAATCCAGCCCCCATCAAAGGTGTTTTGGAAAGGAAACATATAACCGATCTGCACCACAATTCCCTTATCAAAACGCACATACAGCGAAATCGGAGAAAGCGGGTCACTGGCGCATGGCCCCACAGTAAAGGCTTTGAGCGGAGTCATCAGGGTCAGGTTGTTACCGTCTGGTTTGTAAAAATCGCTGTAATATAGGCCGCCCACACAGTAAATTTTCATTTCAGCAGCACTAAATTGGGCTTCACCCCGCTCGAGGGCCATATCTTTTTCTCGCATTCCCAAAAGTGGCGCGGCAAGGCTCGCGCTATAACTCGAGATGAAGCCGAAAAAAAACAGTGAAAAAAACATTGCACGGTGAAACATGGGTTTCAGTATAACCAGAAGTGTCAGGATGATTGCTGCTCGACCGCAGACGTAGGCTGCTTGGAAAGGGAGTAAACTGGAACGCGCAGGATTCGACACCTTACTATCACACCGTATTGATCGGTACTTTTCGGTATCTTTTTATATGGTGCGCTTTTCTGTCGGGGTTTTTTGTCTCGGTTCAAACTCGTATAAGAAAGGATCTGGGTGGAAAACCCACTAACCTCGAGCAAACCTTAAAATCAACCTCGAGTAAACCAAAACCAAAACAGAGGTCATCTATGTCTGGCAACTTTGAAATCTACGACCAACGCTTCACACATATCTTGCTTCCCGATTCTCGGCTCGAGCGACTGGCGACAGGGGCCACCTGGAGCGAAGGCCCAGCCTATTTTGCTGCCGACCAAAGTGTGGTTTGGAGTGATATTCCTGGCAACCGCTTGTTGCGTTGGTCGGCGGTGGATGGCCTTAGCGAATTCCTTAAGCCTTCCCACTTTCAAAATGGGCATACCCTAGACCTCGAGGGGCGCTTAATTGCTTGCTCACACGGCGAACGCGCCATTAAACGGCTCGAGCATGATGGAACCTGGACGGTTTTGGCGGATGCGTATCAAAGTAAAAAGCTCAATTCTCCCAACGATATTGTCTGCAAATCCGACGGAACCATCTGGTTTACCGATCCCTCCTATGGTCTGATTCAACCCAATGAAGGCTACGGCGGAACTCAAGAGCAAGATGGCTGTTACGTGTACCGTTTTGACCCCAGCACCCTTGAGGTGACGGCGGTGGTCACAGATATGGATCAACCCAACGGCTTGGCGTTCTCACCCGATGAAAAAATATTGTATATCTCGGATACCGCGCAATCCCATGACCCCAGCGGCAACCATCACATTCGGGCATATGATGTTTTGGACGGTAAAACCTGTGCCAATGGACGGGTTTTTGCAGTGGTGGAACCCGGTTTGCCCGACGGGTTTCGGGTGGATGTCCAAGGCTGGATTTTTACCAGTTCGCACGATAGTGTGCAGGTTTATACTGCCGCAGGCGAGCTACTGGGCAAGATCTTCGTTCCTGAAA
>JANYFS010000088.1 GCA_025359705.1 Deinococcales bacterium
CTATAACCATGTCACGGGTATGAACCAAGACCGCTTTGCACACCCCCTCGAGGCGGCACTAATCGAATGCGACACTCTCGAGCAAGGGCGGCGAGCCGAGGCTCAGTGGTTGGCCCAAAAGCTGGGCAGCTTGCATCCCAGCGGGGGCGGAAATTACACTTGGAGTCAAATGGCGATTTTGATCCGCAACCGCTCGAGCCTGGGGGTTTTGCGTACAGAATTGGCAAAAGCGGGGATTCCGCTGTTGGTGCAAGGTGGAATTGGTTTTTTCGAGCGCCGCGAACTGCGCGACGCGGCACTTTTATTGAATGCTCGAGACTTGATCCCAATCTGGCAAGAAACCGTGCCCAGCGCAGCCGATAGCCAACTTTTGGCAGGGCTTTCGCAGTTGCCCACCATTGGCGAAAATCCTTGGACACCGCAGCAAAATTGGCAAACCTATTTGCAAAATTCCCCTCGAGTGGCCCAGTTGCTGCGCCAAATTGCGGATACCGCAGGTGATGCTGCCCAGTTTTTGACCACGCTTTGGGAAACGTTACCGCTCGAGCATAACGAGGCCAATGCCACCGCCAACCTGCAAGCCCTGCTGCGCGAGCTGAATTTGCGTGGCCTCAGCGACAGCGCCGCCGCCGCCCGTTTCCTCGAGTCGGCGCGGGCCAGCAAAGAGGCCGACGAACCATTGGGCGGCAAAGATGCGGTAAATGTGATGACCGTTCACGGCTCCAAAGGACTCGAGTTTGAAATCACCGCGCTGTTCGACCTCTCCAGGGAAAGTTCGCAGTCTCGAGCCAAGGTTTTGGTGCATCCTTTGGAACGAACCATCGCGCTCGAGGGCAGTGCGCTGTATCAAAACATTGTGGACATTTGGAAGGTGCGTGAAGAGGGCGAAAATTTACGCTTGCTGTACGTAGCACTCACACGGGCCAAATCCAAAGTGCTACTCACAGGTAGCCACACCCGCTACAGCCCGCGTGGGTGGATGAAAACCCTCGAGCCGTTTTTTAGAGCGCAGATTGAAGGGTGTTTGATTCTGCACCTCGAGGCGCGGCACATTCCCAATGCCAAACCGATTCCCTCGAACGAAACCCCCATCAGCACCGCGCAGTTGGAAGCCGACCCACAACTGGCCCAAGGACGCATCCCGCCGCCTGGCCCCGTGCTGTTCAGCCCCTCGAGGCACGCTCGCCCCGAAGATGCTCCCGCACTACCCCAGATGCACAGCCGCTTACCCGACATTCCCGAAATCGGACGGGTGCTGGGGGTGCTATGCCACGCCGCCATTGCCAGCAACCTCGAGCCAGACCAAGTGGACAAACTGACCCATCAGCTCATTTTGGCCCCCTACCCGCCAGAAGAACAAAAAACCATTTTGCTCGAGGTGGAAACCTTGTTGGCGCACTATCAAAATGTCTATCCCCTCGAGCGGCGCTTGGCACGCATCCAAGACCAAGCCGAACTGCCTTTTTGCTTTGAAGACGGCGGCAAAGTCTGGAACGGCATTTTGGATCGCCTCTACCTCGAAGGGGAAACTTGGATACTCGAGGACTACAAAACCGATGCCTTTCCCGAAGATGCAATTCACTTCTTTGTGGATCATTACACCCCACAAATGCAGATTTATTATCAAGCCCTTCGTAAAGCAGGTAAAACAGGCCCACTCGAGGTAAGATTATGCTTTCTTAGGCTCGAGCGGGTGGTATGTTTAAATTTTGGGTTAGATTAAACCTCGAGCGTACTAAAGTCAGAACAATCCTATGTGATTCGCGCTTTATCTATACAAATAACGACTAACGTTTACGACTAACGTTTACAACGCTCCCTCGAGATCAGCTTTTAAATCCTCGAGTGCCTCGAGACCCACCGAAAGACGGATCAAATAGGGGGTAACACCGCTTTTGTATTTGCCTGCATCGGTCAGGCGGCTGTGGGTGGTGGTCCAGGGGTGAACAATTAAGGTGCGGGTATCGCCCAAATTGGGGGCGATGCGGATCAGCTCAAGCTTTTTGAACAGATCCGATGGATTTTCCACCTCAAAGGAAAGCACCGCACCGTAGCCGCCCTTCAGATACTTTTGGGCCAAACCATACCAACTCGAGGAGGGGAGGCCACAGTAGGCCACACTTTTGACTTTGGGGTGTGCCTCGAGCCACTGGGCTAGGGCCAAAGTGGTTTGGCATTCCCGCTCGAGGCGCAGTTCTAGGGTCTCGAGACCTTGGGCAATTTTGGCGGAGCTGTCGGGGCTGAGTACCATACCAATTTGCTGATTACCAATGGCCCGCAGCTTGATCCCCAAGGCTTTTTCGCCCTTCAGCTCGAGCAGCGAGGGTTTGCCCGTTTGCAAAATCGGCAGGTTGTCCACCCGAACTCCCGCACGCAAACTGACGCTGCCCCCCATCACATTGCCGTGACCGCTGGCCCATTTGGTCAGGCTGTGGATGATGATGTCCGCGCCATGCTCAAACGGCCTGCACAAATTCCCCACTCCTGCCCAAGTGTTGTCCACCACCAGCAGCGCCCCGTGCTGATGGGCAAGCTGGGCCAATGCCCCCAAGTCGGGTACGTCGCAGGCGGGGTTGCCGATGATTTCAGTCCAGATCAGGCGGGTTTGCGGAGTTAGGGCGGATTGGATGGCCTGCACGGTATTTTCGACCAAGCTCGAGCGGATTCCCAGATTGGGTAACACATTGTTGAGCAGCCCACTGGTTCCGCCAAACACACTGCTCGAGGCCACAATATGATCGCCCACCATGCAGGTCGCCAGCATTGCAGTAAAACTTGCCGCTTGCCCCGAAGCGGTCAACACGGTATATTCCGCCCCCTCGAGCGCGTTGATTCGGGCCTCGAGCGCATGATTGGTGGGATTTTGTACCCTCGAGTAGCTATAGCCCTCCCCCGAAGCAAAAACCTCCGCCCCCTGCTCGAGCGAATCGAAATGAAACGCAATGCTATGATCCGCAGAAATACCAATCCCAGATTGCGAATCTCGAGGGATGCCTGTTTGAACTGCTTTGGTGGAATAGTGGGTCACGGGGGGTTCCTTTGGTTGGGGTTGTTGAACGCAACACATCCAATTCAATACGGTGGAAACATTCGCCTAAATCCATGAAAGAGTATCACAAACAGCAAAAACAGATTGCGAAAAAGCTGGACAGGCCACCAAAAAATGGGTTTGGTTCTGGGCGAAGCGTTTGCCAGCGCCTCGAGGTAGCGAACATCTCGAGGGAAATCCATAAGGCCCGCCAGCCACGGCTGAGGAATGCCTGCTTTCCCCACTCGAGCGCCCACCAGCCCACCCACTATGGCAGCGGTGGTGTCTGTGTCGCCCCCGCAAGCAATGATGTTTTGGATAGCTTGAGGGTAGTCGTCGGGGTGGGAAAAAGCGGCGTGTAGGCAGGCGGGAACGGTGTGCAGAATGTAGCCGCTGATTCCGTTAGGGCCAGATACCCTCGAGGTGAAATTGGCAAGTGATTCGGAACGCTCGAGACTAGAGCGGACTTGCTCGAGCAGGGTTTCAAAATCTTGGGCCTCGAGCGGAAGGTGGGGGGTGAGTTCGGCTAGGTAAGCGGGGAAAAATACAGGGGTTTGCGCCCGTGCCAAATGGCGGGTTGCCAAAGCGATTGCCAGTGCGCCCCATTCGGCTTTGGGATCACTGTGGGTCACTCGAGTGCTGGCGCGGTTGAACTGGATAATTCCCTCGAGATCCAGATCAAGGGCACCCAAAACAGGCGCACGCATAGCTGGCCCATTCCCCGCCGAAAACACTCCAGAACGTGCTTGGGAAAACCCCAAAAGCAAGCGAATACAGGCTCGAGCGGTTGCCATTCCCACCCCTGGAGGCAGCAATAAAAACCAGTGTTTGAGCTGTTTCCCTAGCGCTCGAGCGAATTTTTGCACATCGCCGTGTCCATTGCCGTGTCCATCTTTACATGCCTCGAGGTAAGCTAACACCGTCATACAGGCATGTTCGGTATCATCCGAAACCATCCCCCGCCCCAAAAACAATCTATGGCTCGAGAGGGTACCAAAAAGCCTTTTTTGCCGCGCAGCAGTCAAACCCTCGGCAGGTAAACCCAAAGCGTCCCCCACTGCCAAACCCAATAAGCACCCCTCGAGCGTTTTGTTTATCGTGACACCACCTTTACGGGGTTGAGATGTGTTGCGTGTTTTCTGCGTGGGTTATTCCTTAAAAATAATGAGGACTCGAGCCTCCAATCTTTTTCTCGCCCGCTTTCCCTCTCGAGCGCAATTCATCCCTCAAAGTGTCCCAAAAAGAACGCCTTACGGATAAAATCCCGTTCTGGAACGGCTCGATCATCGAAAGCGGCTTGTAGAACAGCATCGTCGTAGGCAGGGCTGCGGGTCTCGAGGGTATAGCTACCGTCTGGAGCCACATCTAGCAAGGTGTAGCGGGCATGTGGGGTACTCGAGCAGCCCAAAGCGCCGGGGTTGACGTATCTGGCACGGCTGCCTTGAATGTCCGAGGCGGGGTGATGGTGTCCGTATAGCACAATGTCCACTTCAAATCCCGAAAAAAGCTCGTCTAGGTCGGCAGGGCTGGGATCTTTGAGGAAATGGCAAAACAGCGGGTGTCCGTCGCTGTCGGGTTCTAACATCAGGCCATAGTGGGCAAAACCCAGACGCAGCCCATTCACCTCGAGGGTGTGGCGGTAGGGCCATTTTGCCACCTGCTGGCAATGGTCGTCACCAATGGCCTGATGCACCCAATCGGTGTGGCGCACTTCGTTGGGATGGATTTTGAGGTCTTGGGGCTTGGGCAAACCAAAGGCGTACCACGCATCGTGGTTGCCCATAATGTTTAGCAATCCCAATGGAAATCCACCTAGAAACACACTCGAGGGGGTTTCCAGCTCGAGCAAACGTTCCATCACCTCTTTGGGGTAGGGGCCAATGCCCACCGCATCTCCACCATGACAGGCCCACTGAACACCTTGTGCCTGCATATCTGCCAAAGCAGCCTCGAGCGCGGGAAGATTGGCATGAACATCAGTCATAAAGGCGATTCGCACTATAAAATTCTAGCATGACCCATTCGGTACACCCTATTGGCACCCTCACCCTCGAGCGTTTTGTGACTGGCCCCGTTCAAGAAAACACCTACTTTTTGTATGATCAAAATAAAAAGGGGGTGATCATCGACCCAGGCGAAGACGCGCCCCGTTTGCTCGAGCGCATTGGGCATTTGGGACTGAAGCCCAGCAACATTATCTTGACCCACGCCCATTTCGACCACATCGGGGCCGTCGATCCTTTGCGTAAGGCTCTGAACATTCCCGTTTTGCTGCACCCCCTCGACCTCGAGATTTACCAAAACAGTGCCAAAAGCGCCAAAAAGTGGGGCTTTGTTTTTGAGCAACCCCAAGACCCCGATGGCTGGCTCGAGGCGGGTCAAATCCTCGAGGTGGGCCAGATTCGGCTCGAGGTACGCTTTGTGCCAGGTCACGCTCCAGGGCATGTGGTTTTTGTAGGCCAAGATGGTGCGGGCGGAGATTTTGTGATTTCGGGAGATACCCTATTTCGCGGGGCCATTGGGCGCACCGATTTTGCTTATGGCGATGCCAAACTACTGCTAGACGGCATCCGCAGCCAAATTCTATCTTTGCCCGATTCCACTCGAGTCTTTGCGGGTCACGGCCCCGAGACCACCGTGGGGGATGAGCGCTCGAGGAATCCTTTTTTGAAAGGATAGGTCGCTACCCTCAAGAGGGCGTGAGGGCGTGAGGGCGTGAAAAAGACTCGAGTCATATTTCAAACGAAAAACGAATCACAACACGGACTACGGATAACGCACAACGGACGACGCAAAACGCAATAGCTGACACCCTCCTGACGCTTCACTTGACACAATGAGGGCTATGACCCAAGTGGTAGTAATTGAAGACGAAAGTACAGTGCGCGATGTGGTTAAATTCCACCTCGAGCGGGCGGGTTTGACCGTGCAGGCATTTGGGGATGTGCAGTCTGCCTGGAGTGCTTTGCCAGAGGCGGATTTATTGGTTTTGGATTGGATGCTTCCCGGCGAATCGGGTTTGTCCGCTTTGCGAAGAATGCGCTCGGTAGCCGAGCTTGCCAAGCTGCCAATTCTGATGCTGACTGCGCGGGCTAGCGAAGTAGACCGTGTAGACGGCCTCGAGAGTGGTGCGGACGACTACCTCACCAAACCCTTTAGTGCAGCCGAATTGGTGGCTCGGGTGCGGGCGATTTTGCGGCGTACAGGCATCGAAGAGCGAGCGGGAAATTTACAAAATGGCCCACTACACATCGATTTGGACGCGGCTCAAGTGATGCTGAACAGCAAAAAGCTCGAGCTGACCCGGCGGGAATTTGACCTGCTGGGTTTTTTGTGCCGCAATTTGGGGCGGGTCTATTCGCGCTCGGAACTGTTGGACAAAGTGTGGGGCCAAGACTTTTTGGGCGGCGAACGCACGGTGGATCAGCACATCACCCAGCTTCGGGCGCACTTGGGCGAAGAAGCCTCCGATCCTGCCTTCATCGAAACTGTGCGCGGGCGGGGCTACCGAATGCGGGTTTTTGGCCTCGAGGCGTGAGTGTGACCGCATGTGTAGTTCAGCATGTGTATTTCGGCATGATTTTTATTGCGATGCGTAAAACAAGATGAGTAAAACGATATGAACACAATCCTAACTTCCCTCGAGTGGGCTAAAACCCTACTGGAAACCCTGCCCCAAGCGGTGTTGATTCAAAAGCAAGGGCGGGTTGTGGGCCTCAGCAGCGAAGGCGAACGGCTTTGGGGGGTTCCTCAAACCAAGGCCATCGGGCGCAATATTCTCGAGGTGGTACGCAAACATCAGCTCGAGCGTCTAGCCTTGCAGGGTGGAACTTTAGAACTCGAGTCGGGCGAGCGGTTTTTATATTGCAAAGCCACCTTATTTGAGGGCGGCGGCGTTTTATTGGTGGAAGACCGCAGTGCCGCACGCCAGCGTGAGCAAGAATTGCACGAAGTGATGGCAGTGCTTTCCCACGAATTTCGCACCCCCGTCACGGCAGTTTTGGGGGTGCTAGAAGCCCTCGAGTACGATATGCCCCTCGAGCTACAACAAAATTTTATCGGGCAGGGTCTTGCCGAAATGCGCCGCTTGCGCCGCTTGGTCGAAGATATGACCGTAGGGTTTCGCATCGCCATCAAACGGCCCTTTCGTTTGGGTGAAGTGACTTTGCGGGCCGAAAAACTCTTGCAATTGGAACTCGAGCGCCACCACGCAAGGCTCGAGCTGAACGGTGAAGAAACTGAAGTTTTAGCCGACCCTGACAAACTGTTGCAAGTGATTCTAAATCTCTGCGAAAATGCCATCCGTTACGGCCCAGAAGGTGGAACCGTCAGGCTCGAGGTGAAGGATCAAATCACTAAGGTGATGCTCCAAGTCATCGACAGCGGCCCGCCCCTCCCCGACTATGTGCGGATTTTTGCCGCCAGAGAACGGGGAAAAGGGGCCAAAGGCGTGGGCAGTGGCATGGGTTTATACATCATCAAAACCATTATCGAGGGTTGGGGCGGGCAGGTGGAAGCCCATCATGAGGTGGATGTGGGTAATATTTTTAGTATTACCCTACCTAGATAAACTTTGATAAACTTTGATAAACTTTTTTGAATTTATAGTATAAAAGCATCTCTTTTTAATTATAGAGATGCTTTTATTTTTTTAGAGAAATATTTCAATAAATTTAAAAAACAATAGGCTCGAGGCTCACTATTTTAGAAACCCATCGGCTGCCAAGAATAGAATAATCGAACCCACGATAATGCGGTAAATTGCAAAATTTTTAAAGTTGTTGTGAGACACGAATTTTAGTAACCAATTCACTGTGGCGAAAGCAGTGAAAAAAGAGACTATCAAACCAATCGTTAAATTCAAGCCGCCAAATACACTGACTTCATGCCAATTTTTGGCGAGTTTATAAAGACCTGCCCCAATTAGGGTGGGCA
>JANYFS010000094.1 GCA_025359705.1 Deinococcales bacterium
AGCGCTGGCAAGGCTCGAGAGGGCCAGCACAGTTAGGATGGCAGCTTTTTTAAGGGTGGTTGTCAGGGTGGTTGTCAGGGTGGTTGTCAGGGTGTTTGTCAGGGTGTTTGTCAAGTATGTTTTCATGTTTAAACCTCGTCCATAATTTTGCACGTATTAAGACAGGTAAACAATAACCCACACGCAGCCCAACCCCACAAAGCCCTCATGTGACCGCTAAACTATTCAGCAAACTCTCAAACAATTTAAAGCCATCGCTCGAGCCAAGCAGTTCTTCGGTGGCTCGCTCGGGGTGCGGCATCATGCCCAGCACATTGCCCCGCGCATTGATGATCCCCGCAATGTTGTTGAGCGAACCGTTGGGGTTGCCTTCTGGCATGGTCTGGCCTTGTTCAGTGGAGTAGCGAAACACCACCCGATGTTCCTGCTCGAGCCGCTCAAGGGTATCCGCGTCGGCGTAGTAGCTGCCCTCGTTGTGGGCAATTGGAATCCGTAAAACATCGCCCGCAGTGTAGGTATTGGTGAATGCGGTATCGGAGCGCTCCACTTTCAAATGCACATCGTGGCACAGAAAATGCAGACTGTTGTTCCGCATCAACGCCCCCTCGAGCATTCCCGCTTCGGTGAGGATTTGGAAACCGTTACAAATCCCCAAAACCAACCCGCCCCGTTCAGCATGGGCTTTGACCTCGCGCATGATCGGGCTGAGCGCGGCAATGGCCCCCGTTCGCAGGTGATCGCCATAGGAAAAACCACCAGGCAGCCAGACCAAATCACATTTGGGCAAGCTGCTTTCGCTGTGCCAAACCAATTCGGCATCGCCTAACAGGTTTTGGGCCACATGCCACGAATCCATATCACAGTTGGAGCCAGGAAATTGAATTACAGCCGTTTTCATACGGTAACACTCACTTCCTCGAGGGCATAACGGACATCTTCCATAATTGGATTACTTAGAATGGTTTCAGCAATCTCTTTGAGTTCGGCCTCTACAGTTGCCAACTCTCCCTCGAGCGAAAGTTCGATATACTTACCAATTCGCACCCCTGTAATGCTCGAGTGGCCCGCACGGTGCAAATTATGCTCCACAGTGCGACCTTGAGGGTCGAGAATGGATTTCTTTAGGGTGACGTAAACTTTAGCTTGGTATTTCATTGTATGTACTCCTGTTTGGGTATGTGGGATTGGGTTTATCTCGAGGGGAAGTATTGAGAGTAAGAGGGTAAGAAAAAAAGGCTAGGTAGGTATTTATGCGAAGCACGCGGGTTTGAAACCCGCCCAGTACGTGAATCTAAAACTAAAGATGGATTTACACATCTAAATATTCTGTAAAGTCGGGGAAAATGTTTTAAGTGGTCTCAAGGGTGATAGTAGATGGATTGTTTTAAGTGGTCTCGAGGGTGGTTTTGGCGGGTTTTAAACCCGCCCCTACAAAACAATGCTCTTATTATAAATAGAAAAATTGTTTAAACGAATAACGAAAAACGAATAACTTACTTCATCACTCGAGCCAAAACTTCTTGATAGGCTTCTTCGACTCCGCCTAAATCGCGTCTAAAGCGGTCTTTGTCCATTTTTTCATCAGTTTGGGAGTCCCACAGGCGGCAAGTATCGGGGCTGATTTCGTCCGCCAGAACGATTGTGCCGTTGGGCAAACGTCCAAACTCGAGCTTAAAATCGACCAGTTTGAGGCCACGCTCGAGGAAAAAGGCACTTAGAAAAACATTGACTGCCAGTGCCAGACGGCGGATTTCTTGCATCTCGGCGCTCGAGGCTAGGCCCAAAGATTCAAAGGTTCCATCGGGAACCAGTGGGTCGCCCAGGGCATCATCTTTAAAGCTCAACTCGAATAGGGGAGTGTGCAGCGGGGTTCCCTCGAGGATATTCAGACGTTTGGCAAAACTGCCCGCCGCAATGTTGCGGATGATCACTTCCGCAGGAATGATCTGCACGCTTTTGACCACCTGTTCGCGTTCGGACAACTGTTCCACAAAGTGCGTAGGAATTCCTGCCTGCTCGAGCAAGGGGTACAGCCTCGAGGTGATGGCGTTGTTGACCACCCCTTTGCCGCCCAATTGGGCTTTCTTTTGCCCATTGAAGGCGGTGGCATCGTCTTTGTACTCCACGATGAACAAATCACTTTGGTTGGTGGCGTAGACCCGCTTGGCCTTGCCTTCG
>JANYFS010000099.1 GCA_025359705.1 Deinococcales bacterium
GTTGCGCTGGGTGATGATCAGCGATAGACCACATTTGGGCGGCTGGGCAATCAGATGTTGTACAAATTCTACGGTGGTGGTATCGGCCCATTGCAAATCGTCTAGCAAAAACAAAGTGGGGCGGTTTTCCTCCTCGAGCAATGCCTTTAACGCCGAAAAAAGCCCCCGCCGCTCGAGTTCGTGGCCTTGGGGCGGGGTTACGGGAGTCAGTACATCAGGCAGAAAACGAGCCAAGGCATCCGACCAATCGGCGGGCAGGGCGGCGAGAACCTCGGGGCGTTGCCGCACCAAAGCGCGGGCTGCCGCATCGAAGGGGGCCAGCGGCATACCGCTGGGGGTGCAGGTTCCCGATAGGTGCAGGCTCGAGCGCTCGAGGTGTTGGATCAGTTCGTTTGCTAAACGAGTTTTTCCCGCGCCTGGTTCGCCTTGCAACACCGCCATGCGGACTTTGCCCGCTTGGGGGGCCAGCAGTTCGTTCAGGCGCTCGAGTTCGGCAGTGCGGCCCACAAAAGGGGTGCTATCAGGCGCGGAAGTTTCGCTGCCGCCAGTTACACCCAATTCATTTTGCAAACGCAGCAGGCAGGCCGCCTCGCCTTGCTCGCGGGCGCACTCGAGGGCCGCTTTGGTCTCTGGGGTGGGTTCCACCTCGAGTTCTTCGCGCAGCAGCGCCGCCAATTTGCTATAGACCCCCAGTGCCTGATCGCGCTGGCCCATTGCCCCCAGTGCCAAAATCCACCAGCGTGCCGCATCCTCGAGCGGATCTCCACTGTCGCCCTGTGCCACCTCAAGGTAGGGCAGGGCCGCCGCCAACTGCCCCAATTTCAGGGCGGCCCGTGCCAAATGGGTGGCAAAATCCCGCCGCTCGCTTTTCAGAGTTTCGCGGGTCTGGTACAGCCACTCCTCGAGTTCTTCGCCCAGGCCCATTTCCCAATCGGTCAGCCGCATCCCACTCAAAAAAGCCCCGCGCCACAGCTCCCACACCGCAACATTCCCCTCGAGCGACCCTTTGCGCCACTCATGCACATCACACTCGAATTCTCCCACCAGGCCAAAAGTATCGGGATTTTGGTTAAAAAAATCTTTGTGTAGTGCTTTGGTCAGGGTATTGCGGGCCACCGACAGATTATTAAGTGGGTTATCCGCCTCGGGCCACAGCAACGCGCCCAAGGTACGCCGCGCGGTTTCCCCCTCGAGCGCCAGATATGCCAGCAGCATCAAAGGTTTCACCCCCAGTTTAAGCGGTTTGTTTTGCCACTCGAGCTGAGGTGATCCCAAAAGTTGTAGTTTTAGCTGTGTCATAGCGCAAAAACCCCTTGTAAGTTATAGTATAACCCATCTCGAGGGTGCAGCCCACACCCTCACATTTAAACACTACTCGATGTGGTAGTGTAGTCATATGGTAGAGGTACGCTGGAAAGTCAAAGAATTTCTCGAGCAACACGGCGAAAAACCGTATGGCTTGGCTCGAGAAATGGGCCTTGAGGGGCGTTCACAGGTGATTTATCGTTTGGTAAATTCCCCACCCACTCGAGTGGATCTCAAAACTTTGGGGCGTTTGCTCGAGGGGTTGGGGCGCTTAACCCACGAAGAAGTGGTTTTGTCGGATATTCTCGAGGTTTATGTACTTCCAGAGGCAGTCCCCAATAGACTAGGGAGTTTTCTGGAGCAAAACACAGCTCCCACACTGGACAAACGGGTCAATTTGGCGGCATTGTGCCAGATCCAACCCCAAGCGGTGGATGCCGATTTTGATCCCGTTCAGGTCATTCGCCAAGGCCGTGGGCATCCGCAGTGACCGCCAAAAAGCGCTCGATTCCCAATCCTGCCACCACTTTGCTGTACCTCGATTCCAATGCTTTAGTGTCGCTCTACCTCGAGCGCACCTATTCCCTCGAGGTACGGACGACAATTGAAGCCCACGGCGGCTGGATCGCCACTTCTGCCATTACCTATGCCGAAGTGATCGGGGCATTGGTGCAGGCCGCTCGAGCGGGTCAAGAAAAATACTCAGAAAAACAGGTGTCGCAAAAAGCACTCGAGGCCAGCATTCAGACATTTGAAGCGCTCTGGGACGAAATCAATGTGATCTCAGTTTCGCTCGAGGTATCCCAGTTGGCCCGTGATGTTTTGCGCGGTCAAAATGGCCTACGGGCAATGGATGCCCTACAGCTCTCGAGCGCTCTAAGAATGCGCCAAGAGGTTCCTGTGCGGTTTTTAACCTACGACCAAAAACTGCTCGAGTGTGTACGAAACCTGATGCCCGAAGCAGTTTGGTAGATCACCTAAATCCCCTCGAGCCACCCATTACCGATCTTTGATTATTTCAGATATTCTGTAAACCATGTCCGAACCCATCTTGCTACCCATTTTGCTGCCCCAAGGATTCACCGCCGCTGCACTGGCGGCCCAGATCAAACCCTCGGGCAAACCCGACCTCTCGAGCGTAATCAGCGCCCAGCCCTGTGCTTGGGCCTTTGCAGGAACCTTATCCACCGCTTGTGCGGCCTCGGTGGTTCGCAACCGAACGCTCTACCAAAATGGCGGCCCCATTCGGGTGCTGCTGGTCAATGCGGGCAATGCCAACGCCGCTACGGGCATCGGTGGGGCGCAAGACAACGGAGAAATGGCGGCGCGGGCGGCGCTGGAACTCGAGTGCAAAGCCACCGAGGTTTTAACCGCTTCCACCGGCATTATTGGACACCGCTTGCCGATGAAAAAAGTACATATTGGGATTTCTAAGTTGGCGGAACACCTCTCGAGTGAGCTGAACCCTTTTTCCGAAGCAATTATGACCACCGACACCCATGCCAAACGGGTGGAACGCACCCTCTCGAGCGGGGCCAAAATTGTGGGAACTGCCAAAGGCAGCGGCATGATTCACCCCAACATGGCAACCCTCTTTGCCTTTGTGTTTTCCGATGCCCAAGTGGATCAAACGCTGTTGCGCTCGAGCTTCCCAGACATCGTAGATCGAACCTTCAACGCGGTGACAGTGGACGGCGACACCTCCACTTCCGACCAAGCCATTGTGCTGTGCAACGGCTTGGTGGAAGCCGATCCGCTCGAGTTTTTGGCGGCCCTCGAGAGCGTGATGCGCGAACTGGCCCGCATGATTGCGCGGGACGGCGAAGGCGCGACCAAACTGCTCACTGTGCAAGTCAGCGGCGCAGCCAGCGAAAAAGAAGCCCTAGCTGCGGCCCGCACCGTGGCAGGCAGTGCCTTGCTCAAAAGCGCAGTCTATGGCAATGATCCCAACTGGGGCCGCGTGATTGCCGCACTGGGGCGCAGTGGCTCGAGCATCAACTTTGACCACCTCGAGGTTGCAGTACAAGGTATTCCCGTTTTTGCAGGTCAACCCCTCGAGTACGACGCAAAAAGTGTATCGAAGAGCATGAAAGCCGAAGAAGTGATTTTTGATTTGAACTTGGCAGCAGGTTCCTCGAGCGGAGTGGCTTGGGGCTGCGATTTGACCGAGGAGTATGTGAAGATTAACGCAGAGTATACGACCTGAACGTTGTGCGTCGTCTGTTTTGAGTTATTCGTCATTCGTTTTCGTAAGAACAACCAGCAACCTCGAGCCAAACAATCTTTTTCTTACCTTTTTACCCTCGAACACAGCGCACGCTCTCGAGCGCAACCCTTCCCCACCTCCTCTCGTACTAACCCTCGAGAGGGGTTTTTATGTTGCTGCGACGAACAACCAAAGATCGTTACCTTGGCGGGGTGCTGGGCGGCCTCGCTCGAGCTTGGAGTATTTCGCCTGTTATTTTGCGGGTGATTGCAGTTTTGCTGTTGCTCAATTTCCGCTTGATCATTCCTGTGCTGTTCATCTATTTTTTGTGTTGGGTCTTTTTGCCCGAGGATGATGATGCCGTGCAAATCTTGCCCCCCATGCGGGTGAGCAAGCCCCTATTTGGCGACATCCGCCGCTCGAGGCATACCCGAATGTTGGCTGGAGTTTGCGGTGGAATTGCCGACTATTACCGCATCGATGTGAACTACATTCGCATTGGGATAGCGGCTGTTACGATTCTGACTTTAGGCTGGGGCAGTTTGCTTTATGGTCTTGCCACGTTGTTGATTCCGCAAGAAGGGATGTGAGGTTATCATGAGATTCTTATGGCACGTTGTGTTCAGTGGAGCCGCACTGTGGATCGCTACCCAACTTTTCCCCCATTGGTTACATTTCCCAGTGCTGGGAAACACCCAAGGTACCGTTTGGGCCGTGCTATGGGCGGGTTTGATTTTGGGACTTGCCAACGCCATCATCCGCCCGATTTTGAACTTTTTGGCCTTTCCAATTACTGCACTGACTTTTGGCTTGTTTAGTTTGGTGATTAATGCGGGTATTCTCAGTTTGGTAGCAAATTTCTCCAAGCTCGAGCTGAATGGTTTTGGTGGAGCGTTTTTTGGAGCGCTGGTAGTGATGGTGTTGAACTGGTTTTTGCACCAATTTATGCCCGACAAAGCCAAACCCCAACAGAGATTAAGAGAATAAGAAAAAACTCGAGCTATAAGCATCTTTTTTGCGAACAACGAACAACGAACAACGAATAAACAGGAGCCTTCATGTCCATTCCAGATCTGGCCCAACTTCCCGAAGTATCCGCCCAAACTCGAGCTGGACTGAAATATCACATTTTGGGAACGGTACAACAAACCCTCGTTGCCGACCTCGAGCCAGGGCAGGCGCTGTTTAGCAACGCGGGCGCGATGTCCTGGATGAGCCGCAGCATTCAAATGACCACCACTGCCAACGGCGGGATCGGGGGCATTCTCAAGCGGGCTTTTGCGGGGGCCAGTTTGTTTGTGGTGGATTACGCCGCCAACAAGACCGGTGGGCATGTGGCTTTTTCTGCCGATTTTCCAGGCAAAATCCTGCCCATCGAACTCGAGGCGGGACAAAGCGTGATCATGCACAAACATGCCATGATTTGCGCCGAAAAAAGTGTGCAGTTCGATATTTTCTTTACCCGCAAGTTGTTCGCGGGGGCATTTGGCGGCGAGGGTTTTATTTTGCAAAAGCTCACAGGGCCAGGTACGGTTTTTGCAGAGCTGGACGGCGATGCGGTGGAGTATCACCTCGGCAACAACGAGCAACTGAGTGTAGAACCTGGGCATGTTGCCATGTTCGAGCAAACCGTTAGCTTTGACATCACGATGGTCAAAGGCATCACCAATATTTTATTTGCAGGCGAAGGTTTATTTTTAGCCACCCTCACTGGGCCAGGTCGGATTTGGTTGCATTCGCTAACCCCCAGCCGTATGGCCCACCGTATTGCCGAATATTTACCAGGAAAATAAGGTTTAGAGTAGTTGTCCGTTGTTCGTTGTCCGTTTAGAATACTGTTATATATATCGTTAGATATGTTATGCTTCAGACAAATCGATCATTTTTGCTGTGGGATGATTTAACTGTCTATTTCAAATACTCAATAAAAAAATCCCCCTCGAGTTAATTGGGGGGACTTTTTTATAAGATCAAGACCAAAATATTACAGACCAAACCGCGCATAAATCGTATCAACCTCGCGCAAATACCACTCCAAACCAAATGCCTCCTCAAGTTCGGCGCTCGAGAGGATCATTTCAGGGTCGCGGGATAGCACTTGGCGGAAGTGTTCGCCGCTTTCCCATGCCTCGAGCGAGCAGCGCTGCACAATTTCGTAGGCTTTCTCTCGAGGCAAGTTGCCTTTTTCCAGCAGACCATGCAACACCCGCTGACTAAAAATCAGACCGTTCAGCGCGTCAATATTCTTCAACATTTGCTGTGGGAATACCACCAAATCCGCCAAAATACGGTTTAGACGGCGGGCCGCAAAGCTGGCAAGCGTGGTGCTATCGGGTAAAATCACCCGTTCAGCGCTCGAGTGGGAGATGTCGCGTTCGTGCCACAGGGTCATGTTCTCGAGGGCCACATGCAAATTGGAACGCAGCAAACGGGCCATGCCCGTGATGTTTTCGCAGCCAATCGGGTTCTTCTTGTGGGGCATCGAGGAGCTACCTTTTTGCCCTTTGGCAAACGGCTCCATCGCTTCGCGCACTTCCGAGCGCTGCAAATGGCGCACTTCCACCGCTATTTTCTCGAAGGTGCTACCCAAAATCGCCAGTGCCGACATCACTTCGGCGTGGCGGTCACGGGACAGGGTTTGGTTGCTGATTTTTGCCACTTCCCAACCAAAAACCGCAGCCACTTTCCCCTCGAGGGCAGGATCTACATGGGCAAAGGTTCCCACGCTGCCCGAAAGCATCACCACTTGAATGCGTTTTTGCGCGGCTTGTAAACGCTCGAGGTCGCGCTCGAGGGCCGACATCCAGTTCAAAAACTTCAGCCCAAAGGTCATTGGCTCGGCGTGAATGCCGTGGGTACGCCCGATGCAAGGGGTGTGTTTGTAGCGGGTGGCTTGGGTTTTGCAAGTTTGGTGCAGCGCACGGGTATCCGCAATAATCAGCTCGAGGGCTTGGCTCAATTGCAGGTTCAGCGCGGTGTCCACTACATCGGTGGAAGTCAGACCCAAATGGATAAAGCGGGCATTTTCGCCGTAACGCTCGGTTAGAGCGGTGGTGAATGCCACAATATCGTGGCGGGTCACATTCTCGATTTCTTGTACTCGAGCAGCAAAAGCCTCGTCTAATGGGTCATTTTGGGTGCGAGTCTCGAGGTCTTGCACCGCCCCCGCTGGCACATGGCCCAGTTCACTCCAGGCACGGGTTGCCTCGAGTTCCACACGCAACCAAGCACGGTACTTGCTGGCCTCGCTCCAGAGGTCTTTCATTTCTACTGTTTGATAGCGTTCGATCATACCCCACACCATAAAACATCGGGGCCGCTCGAGAGCGACCCCATATAGCTTTTATATTAGGTTTTGAGTTGAGTTTTCGGTTTAGTTTCTGGCCCAACGCCCCGCAATACTCTCCACCAAACGGGCCAAACCCTTGGGCATTTTGGGAACCTTGGGCATTTTCACTTCTTTGGCGGCCTCGGCAGCTTTGCGGGCATTCTCCCGCTCGAGTTCTACGCTTTTCCACGACTCGAGTTCTGGGTAAGGGCCGCCCAACAGCACTCCGCCCAAGCGCTCAGCGGCGCAAGAAGCGGTTTTTAGTTCATGCATTGAATCTCCAGAATGGAGTTCGCTAGGGTCAACAAAATTTTGCAAAAGCGCCTGCAAGGGGTCGTCGGCACATGTCCAAAGTCCTGCGCTATAGGTTGCTTCAATGTTATAAATACGAATGGTATGGGCCATCTTTCTCCCTGGGGGGTGGGGCTACAAAATCCGTAACCCTCGAGGTAACTAAACGTGATTGATATACTGTATAGGATTTTGCAAAAGTTGCCTAGAGAAGCAGATCACAAAGGGATCACTCGAGCCTGAGATTTGAAGGTTCCAAACAGTCCTCACCCCCATAAATCCCCTCGAGCCTGTGTAGGACTATTCATTTTTGAATTTTGAGTAGGTTGAATTGGATCAATTTTGTGTGGATATTTGAAAAAATTAGAAAAAGATTAAGCTCGAGGGCCAGACTTTGCGACACTTGAACGATCAAATTGAAGGTCACATTATCAGGTTGGAAAAACTTTGCTCGAGCTGCAAAGCTGTTTTGGAATAAAAGAAAAACCCACCTCGAGGGTGGGCAGTGTTTATCAGGCTCAAGTTATTGATTCGCTCGAGGGTCAAGCACATCACGCAGGCCATCGCCCAGCAGGTTAAAGCCCAGTACGGTACACAAAATCGCCAAACCAGGAAAAATCATGGTCCAAGGTGCGGTTTGGTAATAATCTTTGGCATCTGCGAGCATGGTTCCCCACTCGGGGGCGGGAGGCTGTGCGCCCAGACCCAAAAACCCCAGCGCTGCCGCCTCAATGGTGGCAGTGGCAATGCTCAGGCTGGCCTGCACAATCAAGGGGGTCAGGCTGTTCGGCAAGACGTGCGAGAAGATGATGCGGAATTGGGAAGCGCCCAAAGCGTCGGCGGCTTGCACAAATTCCCGCTCGCGTACCGACAGCACTACCGCCCGTGCCAAGCGGATATAGGTGGGGATTTGCACAATCGAAACCGCCAACATGGTGTTGGTCAGACCCGGGCCAGCCACTGCCACAATGCCAATGGCCAGCAAAATACTGGGAAAGGCCATCAGCACATCGCTTAGCCAGCCGGTTAGGTTATCCACCCATTTGCCGTAATAGCCCGAAAGCACCCCCAAAATACTGCCAATCAGCATCGAAACCAAAGTGGCAAACACCCCCACCTGCAAAGAAATTCTGGCTCCGTGTAGCACTCGAGTGGCAATGTCACGGCCCAGATTATCGGTTCCAAACCAATGTTCGTTCGAGGGTGAAAGCAATAAAGCAGTGTAGGAGCGGTCTATGGTGGGATCGTAGGGTTTGATGATTGGGGCAATTAAGGCCAAAAACACAAACACAATCACAATCACCGCGCCCAGCTTACCTGGGGTGGATTTGCGAAAACGCCGCCACAATTGTGCGCTGGGTGTGCGGGAAACCTCGAGCGGGTTGGTGGAGGGTGTTGCGGTTGCAGTAGACATAGGTGGGTTCCTCGAGCGGGTTTAAGCGAATTGGGAAAAGATTGGTTATTCTAACACCAATTTTACAAACTTATCCTTGCCTTTTTGCAATACTAAACCCCCCTCGAGGGAAACGGTCATTTGAGCATCCAGAATAGTTTCGCCGTTCAGTTTTAGCCCCTTATTTTGAATCAAACGGCGGGCTTCGCCATTGCTGGCACACAGTCCGCCCAAAACCGCCAAACGTACCACCGAAATCTGGCCCGCATCACTTAGCTCGAGGGCAGGAATACCCACCTGTGCAATGTCGTCGGGGATGCCGCCTTTGGCGACCCCTTCAAACCTCGAGCGGGCATTTTGGAAGTTTTGCAAGGCGGTGTTGAAAAAGCTGGAGAGGCTGCCCACCCCGCGCAATTTGCGCTCAATTTCGCTGAGCAGCTCGGCTTTAATCTCCTCAAGCATGTGTTCGATTTCGGGAGAGTGGGCCGCGTAGGATACCTCCACCGCTCGAGCCAAAACCTGCTGCTGCACTAGGGGGTCTGCGCCCAAGACTTGGGGCAAATTGCTTTCCACCATGCCGATGTGTCCGCGCAACTCGGTATCAAAACCCTCGATCTCCTCGAGCTTTTCGCCTTCTACCCCAAAGATTTTGCTGAATTCTAAAATTCGCTCCACTTGGGTTTGTAGTTCGCGCATGTCGGACAGGGCTTGCTCGAGAATGGAGAAGGCTTCGGGGTGGGCGGGGCCGTATAAATTGGCAAACACCGTGTTGTAATCGTGGTGGTTGATTTTCCGCAGTAGCTCGAGATCCAGCGTCACCGAACGACCCGCCAGCAATCCCGAGGTGATCAGCGCTGCCAAAATGCGGTGAGCCACGACAGGGTGGCCTGCCAAAATCAACTCGATGTCCGCGCTCGAGAGGTCGGTTAGCAGGGTGAAATAGTTGTTTAGCAGCGTATCGGGGACTTTCATCAGCTTGGCGTACATCAGCTCGGGGGGGTCGGTGAGGCCGATGTAGTTGTCCAGGCTTTTGGACATCTTTTCCACGCCGTCCAAGCCCACCAGCAGCGGCAAGGTCATCACCACTTGGGCTTCTTGCCCGTATTCGCGCTGGATGTCGCGGCCCACCAGCAGATTGAACAGTTGGTCGGTGCCGCCTAGCTCCACATCCGCCTCGAGCGCCACCGAATCGTAGGCTTGGGCCAAGGGGTACAGGGTTTCGTGCATGGAAATGGGGCTGCCACTGGCAAGGCGCTTGCTAAAATCGTCCCGCTCGAGGATTCGGGCCACGGTGTACTTGCCCATCAAATGCACCACTTCTTTAAAACCCATCGTCTCGAGCCACTCGCTATTCCAGCGGATCTCCAGCACTTCGGGGTCGTCTAACAAAATCAATTTGCACTGCTCGAGGTAACTTTGGGCATTGGCCCGCGCAGTCTCGAGGGACAACGGCGGGCGAGTTTTATTTTTGCCGCTGGGATCGCCAATGGTGGCGGTAAAATCGCCAATCAGCATGATCACTTTGTGGCCCAAATCCTGAAACTGCCGCATCTTTCGCAAAATCACCGCATGACCCAAATGCAAATCGGGGCGGGTGGGATCGGCTCCCAGTTTGATCCGCAGTTGTCCTTTACGCTCGAGCTTGTCTTTCAGGTCGTCTTCGCTGATCAGATCGACTACGCCACGTTTTAACACCTGAATACTTTGAATCACACTCATGGGAACTCCTACTTTTATAAAATCTATGGGCCGCAAAAATGCGCCGCGAATAGGATCGGCGCACAACTGTTTTCCTTGGTTTTTCGCATTACAAACCGATACCCAATCATACCTTTTGCACCAAACCGAATCGAACCGTTGTGTTTAGAAGGTATAATATCGCTGCGACATGCCACACAGTATAACACAGCCCGTATTCGAGTTATTATCCGCAAAATTACCAACCCTTCCCACCCTCGAGCCACGTTTGCAAGCCGTTCACGATTTGATTCGGGCCGAAAAACATGCCGATATTGGCACCGATCACGCCTATTTGCCGCTGCAACTTTTACGCGGGGGCCGTGTGCAGCACTGCATTGGCACCGAAAAAACCGCAGGGCCGTACCAAAAAGCCCTCGAGTCGATCCGTAAGGTGGGTATGCACAATACGCTCGAGCGATCTCTGGAATTACGTCTAGGAAATGGTTTAGCACCCCTCGAGCCTGGAGAGGTCGGCAGTGTCAGCATTACAGGAATGGGCTGCAAAACCATTCTTAGCATCCTCGAGGGCAGTCCTGCACAGCTTTTGGCCCTCGAGCAGTTGGTGTTGCAACCCAACGACAGCGCCCTACCCCTGCGAATTTGGGCCAAGCAAGCGGGTTTTTGGGTGGTGGAAGAGGGCCTCCCTCGAGGGTTCTGGTCGTACCCTGTGATCAAGCTCGAGCGCAACCCCGCACCCGACCCCGCCTATTTGGGTTTGCCCGAAGATATGGCCCTATATTGTGGCCCCAATTTGCTCCGCCGCCGCGACCCCGAACTACTCGCCAACCTCGAGCTGCAAAAACGCAGGCTCGAGCCTTTGCTAGACACAAAAAATGCCAGTGTAAAACAAGAGTGGCTCTGGGTGATGGGGGCGCTCGAGGGATGGATCAGCGGGTAAGAAAAAGCTCGAGCCGATCTATTAGACCATTCCCAAAATGACTCGGTATGTTTGCCGAACAGTTCCCTCGAGTGCAGCGCTTGGAAGTGTAGGGGTTGCGTAACGTTGTAACACCGCCAAAAGCTCGAGCTGCATGGCTTTAGCTTGGTTTTGGTTTAGCTCGAGTTGCACATATTCCAGCATAGTGGGCGGGGCAGTGAGGTCGCTGGGTTGGCATTGATCCTCAAGCGATTTGCTGGGGCGTACCTGCCAGCCGCCCACCGCACCCTCAAAACGGACTCCCCAATCGTCCGATAAAGCAGCTCCAGAGCGCACATAATGGTTCAGAAAATCAGCAAAAATTGGGGTATACATCTCTCGAGCTAGGGTCAAAAGATCCTCGGCGGACGTGGCGGCGTAAGGGATGAAATAGGATGGGGCGCTCGAGCGGTACAGCGGCATCCCGCCTTTTTTGCCTTTGGGATGGGGAACCGTGCGGGCCTCGAGCAGCAGTCCTAAACGTTGCCAGCGCCGCACACGGTAGAGCATGGTGTTGGGCAATTCGCCCACCTCGAGGGCCGCTTGGGATACCGAAATTTCGCGGTTTAGGAAGGGTAAAAAGGCCGCACGTTGACGTGAATCCAGCAGCACCGAAATCCCCTCGAGCCAATCCACAACAGCCGTTTGAACAGGTGAATCAATTTGTAGCATTTCAGGTGATCATACTCCTAAAGTCATACCCATGACCACTTCCCAAACTGTTCCTCTGGCCCTCGAGGTTGCTCCAGATGTTTTTCATATTCCGCTATTGGGTGCCGCTTCAATCAACGCCTATTTGCTGGGTGATGTGCTGATCGACGCAGGAATTCGCGGTTCCGCCGCACGGCTCGAGGCAGCACTGGCCCCCCACAAAACTCGAGCGCACGCCCTGACCCATGTGCATTCCGATCACCAAGGGGCCAGCCATTTTATTTGCCAAAAGCGCAATATCCCGCTGTGGGTACATCATCAAGAAGCCCCCATCATGGAACAAGGAGCCATTGCTATGCGCCATAACTCCCCAGACAATGCCATTACCCAGTTGCAGCGCCGCTTTTGGGCAGGGCCAGCCCATAGGGTAGCTCGAGGGCTACAGGCGGGCGACGACATCAACGGTTTCGAGGTACTCGAAACCCCAGGCCATGCTCAAGGGCATATTTCTTACTGGCGTGAATCTGACCGCGTGTTGATCATTGGGGATGTTTTAACCAATATGGATGTGATCAGCCAAAAACCAGGATTACACGAACCCCTGGGCATTTTTACCTTGGATGCAGCCCGCAACCGCCAAAACATCCAGTTTCTTGCCACCCTCGAGCCAAAGTTGGTGCTGTTTGGACATGGCAAACCCCTGCGTGATCCCGAAGCCTTGTTGCGTTTTGCCGAAACTTTGAAATAGCTCGAGAGACTCAAGGGAATTGTGATTTCATTTAATTTAGAGTGGCTTTTCATATGTGATCTCGAGTTTGGATCAGCTCGAGCCATTTCGAGCCATTTCGAGCCATTGAGTAGGTTTAATCCTTAATTGTTGTCCAAATTGGGGGTCAAACCCAACCGCAAAGTGTACGAACGTGGCCCCACCTTGCTGCGGTAACGGTTGATTAATTCGCATAGCTCGAGCTGTAAGGTTTTGGCATCCTCAGGAGTGAGGGTCAAATCTTCGGCCCAAACGTCAATGAGCGGGGGGTCATGTGGGGCCAAAAAGTCCCAGCGTTCCACCTCCTCGAGTGCAGCCCTCTGCCGCATTTTGCCATTCACCTGAGAAAAACGCACCCCCCAATGGAACCCATCCCGCGCCACTCGAGCCTCCAGCGCGGCGCGGCTGAGGTTTTCCACAAAGCGCTTGGTTTTGGGAATGTATTCCTGCTCGAGCAAAATAGCGGGGGTGATGGCAGGGGTCAGCGCATAGGGGACAAAATAGGTTGGGGCGCTGGCTTGAAAATAGCGAATAGACCGCCCCGCTCGAGGTTCTTTTCTAGTGCAATGCACCAACTGCACTGCACACAGCCGCTCGAGCTGGTATTTGCAGGTGTTCAGGGGCCAGTTCAACAGGTGGCTCATCTCTTGCAAACTGTGTTCCTGCTCGAGCAATACCCCCAATAGCTCGAGGCTTTTGCTTTGAAACAGCAATGCGGCGGCTTCGGGATTGTGAATCATGGTTTGGGTTATGGAATCACTCACCACAGTTTCTCTGGTTTCTCTGGTTTTTGTGGTTTTTGTGGTTTTGGTGGTTTTTGTGGTTTCTCTGGTGCGAACAGTTCGTTCCATTAGCAGTAGCCTAGCAGATAAGCTAAAAAAATGAAAATCCATGCGCTCACCACAGGAACCGTGCAGATCAAACAGTCCCAGCTCGAGCCACGCCATCCGATTTTGCCGCTGCAAATCCTGCGTTTGATCCGTGACCCCCGTTGGACTGCACCCCTGCCCATCCACGCCTTTTTGATCGAACATCCCGAGGGCCATATTTTAACCTGAATTCGGGTTAAAGTTATTCACGTATTTCATACCTATTTTTTCGCAAAAACATGTGTTTTCAAAA
>JANYFS010000129.1 GCA_025359705.1 Deinococcales bacterium
GATATGCTTATTTTGGCCTTGCCCCACGGCAACGCTGCCAAAAACTTTGCCAAATTTGATGGACTAGCCCAAACCATCATCGACCTGTCGGCAGATTTCCGCATCAAAGACCTGGAGCTTTACAAAAAATACTACGGCGAAGACCACCCCGCCCCCGATCTATTACCCACTTTTGTATACGGCAACCCCGAACTGCACCGCGAAGAATTGCGCGGCGCAACCCGCATTGCCTGTGCGGGCTGCTTTGCCACCTCGGTGATTTTGGCGTTGTATCCCATGCTCAAAATGGGCGTGCCACTGCCTAAAGACATCATTGCCACAGGACTGGTCGGCTCGAGCGCAGCGGGGGCTTCGGGTTCCGATGCCAGCCACCACCCCGAACGGGCGAACAGCTTCCGTGTCTACGGCGCAACGGGCCACCGCCACACCGCCGAGGTGATCCAAGAACTTCCAGGCAATTTCCCCATTCACCTGACCGCTATTGCCAGCCCAGCGGTGCGCGGAATTTTAACCACCATCCAAATGTGGATTCCAGATGGCTACTCCGAACGCGATGTCTGGGGCGCATACCGCGAGGTTTACGGCAAAGAACCGTTCGTTCGCATCGTCAAAGTGCGAAAAGGTATCCATCGCTACCCCGATCCCAATTTGCTGGACGGCTCCAACTTCTGCGACATCGGCTTTGAAATCGACGAAGAAACGGGCCGTGTGGTGCTGATCAGTGCCATCGACAATTTGGTCAAAGGAACCGCAGGCCACGCCATCCAATCTTTAAACATCGCCCAAGGTTTTGAAGAAACCCTCGGCCTCGAGTTTGTGGGTTTACACCCATGATCAAACCATGATCATTTGCTTCCTCAAATACACCGTAGCCCCAGAACAGCTCGAGGTTTTTGAGATGTACGGCAAAAAACCAAAACCAAACAAATCACCAATACAAACCACTAAAAACACACCCAAAATCAATCATACGCCTTTAGCAATTTCTCAAAGGAAAGCTAAAGTCATTGCATTGTCAGCCCTTACGCATATAGACTAGAGGCAATCGGAAAGGCTCGTTATTCGTTCCTCACACGGGTTTACCCTCCCTTGTGCCGTGTCCGTTTGTACAACGAGTGTTTGCGAGGCTTGGGTTCACCATCCACCTACCTTACACAGTGGATCAGACATGAACCCGAGTGCATTTTGGAAAAGGGGTGAATGGATGAATATCTATAAGTTCAGCGGACGTGGAGTAGAAGTGACCGAAGCCTTGCGTAGCTACGTGACCGAGAAGCTCGAGAAGCTCGAGCGGTTCAACGATCACATCAACGAGGCTCGAGTGACCGTGAGTGTACGCGACACCCGTGATGCTTCCCGCCGCAACACCATCGAAGTGCAGCTCAATATTCCCAGCGGAATTGTACGCGCCGAGGAACATCACGCCGATATGTATGCCGCCGCCGACAAAGTGGTGGATTTGCTCGAGCGACAACTGCGAAAATTTAAAACCAATCTGTTGCGCCACCGCCGTGATGCCGATGTACCCCCACCCATTTCCCTGATCGAAGATGTCGAAGATGATGATTCCAATGCGCGTCCTGAGATTGTACGCACCAAAAGCTTTGACCTGCGCCCGATGATGCCCGAAGATGCAGTGGTGCAAATGGAAGCCTTGGGTCACGACTTCTTTGTATTTATCAAAGCTGATAGCAGCCAACCCGCAGTGGTCTACCGCCGCAAAGACGGCAACCACGGTTTGATCGAGCCACGCACCGCCTAAAATCTCCACCTAAAACCTAACCCTCGAGCGGGGCAAGTCACTTGGATCTTAGTGACTTGCTTCATCTTTTTTGTATCTTCTCGAGCTGTTCTTCTCGAGCTGTTCTTCTTGAGCTGTTCTTCTCATGGTTACTTAATGTTCCCTTGAAACTTAGCACCCCAAGGGTCTGTTTATACAGGCGCTATTTCTTTGAAAAGATTGTGTGAAATGGAATTTTCCCTCGAGCTGGGCTTATTTCTTGTACCTCGAGCGAATCTCAATTGGAATTCTTGTTCAGAATCGGATAATCGGCGCTGAGTACACTGGAAGCAATGAAATGGCTGTATTTACTGGTATTACCGTTGGCTGTTGGGGTTCCCTGGGTGGGAGCCACTGCGTACTATGAAGGTCGAATCTTGCCCAATGTATTTGTTGGAGATGTGGCACTGGGTGGCCTGACTCCCGATGAGGCCCAAAAAGCCCTCGAGGGTGCTGCGTTTGCGCCGCCCAATGTGCGGGTCAAATGGGCCGAAGGGCTAGCGGGTTCCTCGAGCGTTCCTGCCGATCAGTTGGGTTGGAAAACCGACCTCAAAGGTAGCCTCGAGGCAGTGCTGGGGTTGGGCAAAGACGCTTCATTGCTGGAGCATTTGCGGGCAGGGGAGGCCGAAAAAGTACCGCTGAAGCTAACCGTGGATCAGGATGTGTTGCGGGCCAAGCTCGAGGCTTTGACCCAACCGCTCGAAAAAGCGCCCATTTCTGCCAAAGCTATTTTTATCAAAACCAAATATGAAATCAAAGCTGATGTTTTGGGCAAAAAAGCCGATGTAGACAGTGCAGTGCTGGCCTACGCCGCCGACCCCACCTTGCTCGAGCCGCGCTCGAGGCCATCGCG
>JANYFS010000134.1 GCA_025359705.1 Deinococcales bacterium
ACTACTGCCAAAATGGATCTGACCATTCAAGATTTGCCTGTAGAACCTTTGCTCGAGAGTATGTGCAATTACTCATCGAATTGTGTTAAGCAACCTGGAACGGTTGCAAGACTCGATTCTGGCGTAGGCCGCATGAGAACCAGTGCGATCATGCGCCGTATTTTGGATACCAAAACCAATACCATTATCAACACTATGGTGATCAGTAACCCCGTAGGTACAACAGTTGATAACATTACCAAAACCCGTTGGTACGAATTGCGTGGCGATGCCGCAGGAGCCAATTGGACGGTACGTCAGCAAAACGACTTTGCGGCTTACGATCCCAGCAATACCATTATGAACACTTGGATGGGTCACATGACCATCGACAAGTCGGGCGGCATTGGTTTGGGGTACAGCACCTCGAGCGCCACTCAATATCCCAGCATTGGTTACACTTACCGCGCCGCTAGCGATCCCCTCGGCACCATGCGAACGGGTGCCGTGATGAAGGCAGGCAGTAGCTCACAAACCCGTGTTAGCCCAGGACGTTGGGGTGACTACAGTGCCATGTCAGTTGATCCTGTGGACGGTTGCACCATTTGGTACACCAACGAATATTACGGCCCTGCGGTAGTCCCTGCTCGCTCCGTCAATTGGAAAACCGCCTTTGGTTCCTTCAAACCTGACGGCTGCGAATAAACCCATAGACCATAAAAAAGAACAGGGTAAAATCTGTTCTTTTTTATGGTCTATTATTCCCAAATGATCTTTTCAATTGATCATTATTTCCCTTGAGCAAAGATCACTTATTAAGATTTTTCAATATGGTGTATCCCTTAGCACTCTTTTTAACACCTTGCAAAATAAAAGTAAAAATTCAATAACTTGAAACTTTGACCCTCTCTACTTATACTGATGCCCAGCTATACCGAATACAAAATTGTCTCGAGGATAAAAGTCTCGAGGCAACCCCCAGGAGAACCCGTGAAAAAGTTGCTGCTGTCCGTCGTTGGTCTCGGTTTGTTGTTATCCGCCTGTAATAGCTCGATCAATACCAACAGCACTGCGGAAGGAATTCCCCTTCCCCTCAAAGAAGTTTCGGCTCAGCCTAATATTGTGGCAGGCGACTTGATTGTCACCCCCAAAGCAGGAAGTGAAGTGGATCTACAAAGCCTCTCGAGCAACTTGGGTGGCCTTAGTGTCTCGAGCATTCGCCCCATGAGCATGGGAAACCGTGTGGTTAAATTGGGCCGTGGCGAGTTTAGCGCCCAAAGTAGCTCTGGCTCGAGCAAAGTGACCGTAGCCGAAACATGGGCCGCCGTTGCCCAACTCCGCGCCTCGGGTTTGGTGGAGTCGGTCACACCCAACTACATCTTTACCGCCGATGCCGTCACTCCCAACGATACCAAATACGCAAGTGACCAATGGGATCTTCCTCAAATGAAGATGCCCGCTGCTTGGGACATCAGCAAAGGCAGCTCAAATGTCGTGGTTGCGGTACTAGATACGGGCATCGCTTACAACCACCCCGATTTGGCAGGTCGCACCTTGCCTGGCTACGATTTTATCTCTAACCCCAGTAGCTCGAGCGATGGCGATGGACGCGATGCCAATGCTGAAGATTCTGGCGACGGTTCGGATTGCGGACGCGGCTATAGTAATAGCTCGTTCCACGGAACCCACGTTTCAGGAACCATTGGTGCAGCCAGCGACAATGCTACAGGGATCACCGGCATCAACTGGGTTTCTAAAATCCAACCTATTCGGGTTTTGGGTAAATGTGGTGGAACCTTCGAAGATATTTTGGATGGCATTGCTTGGGCCGCAGGTCTGCCCGTGCCTGGTTTACCCATGAATCCCACCCCAGCCAAAGTATTAAACATGTCTTTGGGTGCTTTTGCTCCTGGATTTACCTGCGCCTTCGACTTCCGCGAAATGGAAGACTTGTTCGCAAAAGTGGCAAGCATGGGCGTGACCACGGTGGTTTCGGCGGGTAACAATAATGCCGATACTATGGGCGCTTTTCCTGCCAGTTGCACCAATGTAATTAACGTGTCTGCCACGGGCCGTACCAATGACCGCAAGGCGTACTATTCCAACTTTGGGGGTAGAGTGGACATTTCTGCACCAGGTGGAGAATTATTCCGTTCTCGAGTGGATGGTTCGATTATCACCACAGCGGGTATCCTCTCCACTTTGTCGCAATACAGCAATGATCCTGCCAGAACGGGTCAAAGCTATATCTACGAATACTACCAAGGAACCAGCATGTCTGCCCCCCACGTCACGGGTGTAGTCAGTCTGATGTACAGCCTTAAACCTAACCTAACCTTTGCCCAAGTCAAGAGCATTTTGCGCTCGACTGCGGCCCCATTCAACCCACTCAGCGGTTGCTTTGCCCCTACCTCTTGCGGACGCGGCATGTTGGATGCCAAAAAAGCCCTCGAGACTACTCTGTTCATCCGATAAGTTCGGCAAAGATTCCCAAGTTTAGAAAAGAACAGGAGCAATCCTGTTCTTTTTTTATCCCCTCGAGCCAAACCAATAAACCAAACTAAGCACCTAAACCAAACCAATAAGCCATTTGTGGGATGTATCCCCCTCGAGCGACCCTTAGACTAAAACCCAATCCGCGTGCTGCTGCCGAGGAAACTGTCATCAAGATTTGGGAAACC
>JANYFS010000166.1 GCA_025359705.1 Deinococcales bacterium
ACACCGACCCATTTTCTAGCCTCGGATCACCCCCACGTATGTAGGGAAAACACTTCAGTAGCACAGTGGAAAACCATTTTTTTTCCAGAGAAGGCTTTTTAACTAATTATCAGGTTTTCATTCTGCTCGAGGCTAAAAGCCCCGTTTCACACTCAGTAAAACCGTTCAATCCGCCGCGCCCCGTAGACCCTCGAGTCCCGCTCAAATGTCGTTGGTATGTCATAGACGACTCTACCCTGCCGCGACTCGAGATACAACTCAACGGGTTCGAGGGGGTTGCCCCACTGTGTGAGTGCTGTACGTAGATCCTCTGGGACTACCCCATCTTCGGGTAGGTAGAGGGGAAGGGTAGGTAGGCAATCCTTGCGTCCCAAAAATGGTTGGAATATGGGGGTTTTTAGATGCCCTTCCAACTCGAGGAGGTGCTGTTCCTCGCCCTCAAAGCCCACTAGAAAGTCTGCGCCCGATAGGTAATAGCGGTCTGTCATGTCCGACGCTTCGCTGATTCCACCGTTGGCCCTGATCCAATTTTTGGTGGTCTGGAAATCATGGTGGATTACCCCGCCCTGAATGATCCGCACCCCAAACTTTAGCTTGACCAGATCAGACAAATCCTTTGACCGCGCCCGTCCCTCACAAGCTGCAAGGATACCGATGACCGCCGACTTACTGGGGACGAGGTTGGTATCTCTGATACGGTAGTAGTCCTGAACCCCCCACGACTGCTTGACCCCCTGAAGACGCATCAATAGTGTGGACATCTCACTTACCTAGTGCAGCGATGACTTCTGGAAGGGTGGAGAGGGTATCAACCAGGGTGGAGCCTTCACGTCCGGGAGCAATTACAAAACGCTGTGGAACAGCCAACCCGTAGACTCTCTCTTGCTCGAGGATGTGCTTCTCGAGCTTATCCACACTGTTCTCGAACAAGAATGCGTTGTTCTGCACGGGCTTGATGAAAGCGTTGGCGTAGCTCAGCGCCGCACCCTCTTTGATCTGAACCAAGACCCAGCCCGGCAAGGTGTGACCGAACTTCCCATGGGACTTGCCTTTGGGTAGGGTTTTAATCACCTGATCGAGCAAACGCGCCACCCCCGCTTGAGCTGCCTGAGCGCTTCCACCTAGGTTCCGCTCGAGTTGACCCATGTCCACCGAACACATCCGATAATGGACAGCAGGTGCGTTCAGCAAATCACCGATGTGTTCTGTACCATTGCTGACATCATCGCGTTGGGTGAAGAAATCTGAATTGGGAACGATGTTGTGGGTGGTGATGGTGTCGGAGAAATAGGCCGCCGCGTCCACGTTCCAATCCTTGTTACTGGCCATCATCCGTCCAAAGAGGGCAACCTCTACCGACATGGAATTCGACAGTTCGCCAATCATCATCTTGATCACTGCGTCCTCGAGGGTCGCTTTCGTCTTCGTCTTGGCCTTGCTGAACTCCAGACGGTTGGCTTCGATCTGGCCATCAATAAAGTCCACCACCCGCTGAATCTCATCCTCACCCAAGAAGACCGAGTTGGTCAGAGCGTCCTCTTTCATACTTCCAAAGATCCGCTCGACATAGGCTTTGATGATTTCCGCGTCGCCCCCTTGGGTGTTTTTGAGCTTATCCAGAATCACGCCCACCATGAATTTGGTACGCACTGCCTTGACATCCCCCAGACCTTCGCCTTCCACGCGGACGGCGTACTTGAGCGCCTGACTCGAGATGTAGCCCCGTGTGCCACCCCATTCGACGTACTTGGGTTCTGAAGACTGGTTGCGGTTGACTACGGTTGGGACGGCTTGAATCATGTGAATCTCGATGCTTTTAAGTGTTTTCACGATAGTTCTCCTGGCAATGCGGTGTGGGTGTCTTCGTCTTCGTCGTCTTCAACTTCTCGCACAGGTGGTTCTGATACGTACCCTTTGTAGCTGGTGTAGAGCCTCTTAGAACCGCTCTTGTTGGGGCTGTTCCAGCGCTCGAGGATTTGCCAGAGATCCACCCAGTGAATTGGTTCCTTGAGCCGTTTGAGCATCGGGATCAGAGCGTTCTCGAGCTGATCCACCTTGTCCAGCTTGCATAAACGCAACATCTGGTTCTCCACATCCCCTAACTCATGGCGAATCTGTTCACCTACAGCCTTCTCGCCGTATCCCAGATGCCCTTTGGCGATGAACACCTGAGCGAAGATCTCGAGCGCTTTTAGCTCATACGCCTTGGGGTTTAGTCTGCCGAGTTCGAGCGCTCTGACTTTGGGCTGGCGAATCTTGTTGACCCATTTCTTCTGCTTGCCCTGCTCGAGAAAGCGGTCAAGGAGCGACATGGGAAATCTCGGGCTGGACGTAGTGCTTATCGAAGGTATTTCGGAAGTGGCTCATCCCCGCTGGCGAGGGAACCAAAGTAGTCAAGGTCTCGATGATGTGGACGAAGGAATAGGTGTCAGCCATCTTGGACATCTGAGCGTAGAAGATCTTTTCGCTGATCGAGCAGTAAGGGGCAAATGGGCTGGTCTCGCTCAATTCCGCTTTGTTGTAGGCGTAAATTGCTTTGGAGAGTGCGGCGCGAAAGAGACCGAGGCGAGGCCAGTCATTGAAACGAAACGCCTCTTCGTGCTGGAACAACATATCCGCCTGATTCGCTGCCTGACCCAAGAAGACGACCTCTCCATCAAACTTCATCTCCCTAGCTTCGATGACGTGCTTTGCGGTGTATGGGCCTTCCAGAAGGGTTTCTAATCGGCTAACCAAGCTGGTTTCCTCTTTGTAGCCAATCGGGGAGAGGTACACCTTGCCATCTTTCTTGGCCTCAATTGAACTCGAGAAGGGTTCCTGAATGTAGAGCTGGCCTTCCTCTGTTTCTGGGTTCACACTCCCGGCATAGTGCATCTGAGTGACCCCACCGCCTCCGGGAATCAAACCCACCACTCTGGAGTGCCAAGTTAGCGCGTGACACCACCCTTTAACATGCAGGACATCTCCCATCTGGATCTGACCGAGCGAGGGCAGGGGCAGTTCCCAACTGCATGGCCCCAGATCTTCACAGACGGTGTTCATCACCAAGGACTCAAATAGGTTGTCCCCACGTAGCCAAATCAGCGCTCTGGAGGCAAAGGGGGCATTCTTGGTATGCGCCCACTTGCTCCTGCCCGAACTGATGCAGGTGATCTGATGAGTGATCAAAGCTCGTGTTGCTGCACCGTAGCTGAGGGTGAGGGGTTGATCATCACTGTGTCCTCCCATCCGAGTGAAGTTGCTCCCACTGGGGATCTCGGGGCAGAGCCTTTTGACGCTGACTGCGGGGAGTTCGGTGAGGAGGCTAAGCGGGATCTGCCAAAAAGGACGGGAACCAAACAGCTCGAGGGGGTATTTCTTGAGATAAAACTCCAGAAGTTTTACTTCAAACTTCCCTTTCTGTAGGAGTTTTTTCTTGCCCTCGAGATTACTTAGGGTGTTACCATATACCCGTTGAGTAAGGCAGCCCAAGAAGCGGAGCATCGCCATACGGTAGATCGGGGTAATTCCCAGAACGAACTCGAGGTTGTGGGCCTGCTCAAAGAGTTCCAAGAGGGAAAGTTCACCACCGTCGGTCAAAATAAAGGGATCATTTGCTAAGTTCATCATTGTCCTCGAGTTTTCGCAGGAGTAGC
>JANYFS010000172.1 GCA_025359705.1 Deinococcales bacterium
AGCCCTCAGATGAGGGTTCACGGTGCGGGTGGACAGCCTGTGGAGATGGGGCCAGACGGCCTGATCGGTTTGATTTCCACTTGGCGAAATGCCTTTCCAGACGGTCAAATGGTCTCGAGCGGAGTGATTGCCGAAGGCGACTTGGTGGCGGCCCTGCTAACTTGGCGTGGCACGCAAAAAGGTGAGTTTTATGGAGTTCCCGCCTCAGAACGCGCCGTAATCTGTACCTCGATTGGCCTAGACCGCATTGATGGCGGCATCATTGTGGATGGTTGGGGCGAGCTGGATATGGTGGGCATGATGCAGCAAATGGGTGCGATGCCGCCGATTGGCCCAGGCTCGAGCGCCAAAGGTGAATCCGCCGAGTGGGGCAGTGCTGAACAAGTGGTGGCTGGCCCCGCTGCGGGCGATGAAAAAGCGGTGGCGACTGCCTTTATCGCGGCACTCAACACAGGGGACTTCTCGAGCGCCATCGCCGAAGGCTACCGTGAATATGGCCCCGTGTACGGAACCAGCGACGCGGCGGATTCCGCTCGAGTGCTGGGTGAACTGCGTGCGGCACTGCCCGATTTGCACTACACACTGGACGACAACGTTACCTTGTCCGAAGGTGATCTGGCAGTGGTTCACGGGGTGCTAAGTGGCACGTACACTGGCTCGAGCTTGTGGGGCAGCACTGCTAACCACAACACCATCACCTGGACTCAAACCGAACTGCTGCGGGTGCAGGGCGGTAAGGTACTCGAGCGTTGGGTTTGCACCGACAATATGGCGCTGCTGACCCAAATCGGACTTTTGGGCGGCTCATGACCTCCGACCCCTCGAGCATGACAGGTGAAGTGACAGGCCGCAGGTTGACTCCCGCCGAGATGAAAGCCAAGTTGCTTTACTTTTATCAGCAGACCAACAGCCTGAACTTTAGCGTTTTTGACCAGATGCTTTCCCCCGATTTTGTCAACTATGGGGTGGCGGGCTTTCCCGACCTGCACGGCCCCGCCGAGTTTCGCGGTTTGTACGAGCGCTTCCTCGAGGGGCTACCCGATTTACACTTTTCTCCCACCTTAATGGTTGCCGAAAATGACATCGTTTTTCTGCGCGGAACCCTGGGCGGAACCCACTCGGGCAACTTGATGGGCATGGCCCCACCCACCCATAAGCGTTTGTCTTGGACGGGAACATCGGTTTACCGTTTCGACGATCAGGGCATCATTACCGCCCGCTGGGAAGAGTGGGATGTGATGGGAATGATGCAGCAAGCGGGGGTAATTCCCACCCCACCTGGGCAGGAAAGTATCCCACCCAGCACTACTCCCGAACACGAGCCGACTGCTACCGACACCGACCCTGCAAAAGTGGCCCAAAACCGCGCCCTGATGCAGCGTTTTATCGAAGAGGTTTGGAACCAAAAAAACCTCGAGGTTGCCGACGAGGTATTTGCAGCAGGGGCCACCAGCCCCGACGCGGCGATGCTGCCACCTGGCCCCGATGGAGTTAAGATCATCGCGGGTATGTTTTTTGAAGCCTTCCCCGATTTTCATATGGAGATCGACTTTTTGGCTGCCGAGGGAGACCGCGTAGCCGCCCATTTTGTACAAGGCGGAACCCACCAAGGGCCGCTGTTTGGTATCCCTGCCACGGGAAAAACCGTGAGCTTTGGTGAAATGGGAATCTTAAAGCTCGAGGGTGGGCAGGTGGTGGAGAGTTTTTACAACACCGACATGATGGGCCTGATGCAGCAACTGGGCATGGGTGGCTCCAGCTAGTTTTGAGCAGTTAAAACAAAACCCTCGAGGGCCATAACGCTCGAGGGCCAATCAATCCAACGAATAAGTTTGATCCAACGAATAAGATATACAGGAGAACCCATGAGCGATACTGAAAATAGCACTCGAGCCGTAATCGACGCGTACTACACCCACGCCAACGCTGGAAACTGGGACGCATGGTGTGACCTGTTCAGCGAAGATCAAGTGATGGACGAGCAGTTGGCGGGACATATCGAAACCCTAGCTACCTTGCGCCCGATGATGGCAGGAATGGGCGTGGCCTACTCGAGGTTTCAGAACGTTCCCAAGCACATTGTGATCAATGGCAATGAAGCGGCAGTGGTGTCGCACATCTCGGCTGCCAACGCAGCAGGCGACCCCATCGAAGCCAATGTGATGAACTATTTTCGGCTCGAGGGCGACAAAATTGCGTACATGGCGAACTTTCACGACAGCGTACCGTTTAA
>JANYFS010000394.1 GCA_025359705.1 Deinococcales bacterium
AGCCAAGCGGCGGGGCCAAGATCCCCTCGAGCGACTGACTTCTTTACAGATTTGAGTTCAATCGGGGTAAGCCTCGAGGGAGTTCAACCTAAAACGTATTTTCCCCTCGAGTTCTGCCACGGGGCGCTAATCACATACAAAACAAGTTTCAAAACAAGTTCCAAACAAGTTCGCTAGAGTAGCTCAAAACAAAGTTCAAACAAAGTTCAAACAAAGTTCAAAAAGAGGTTTACCATGTTGGCTTCAAAATATAACGTGTGGGTTCTACAATGATGGCAAATTTCCGTACACTCTTTCCCTTCATTTTGCTGGCAATCGGTGCATATTGGTTTTTCTTTGCCAGTAAAGGCAATCAACCTTTTGCCGCAGCACCTGCGGATTGGCAAAAAACCCTTTCGGGGCATACTTCGTTTGTAGATTCGGTGGCTTTTAGTTCGGACGAAAATACCTTAGCCAGTGGTTCGAATGATAAAACCATCAAAATTTGGAATGTAGCTACCGCACAAGAAGTTAAAACGCTCAAAGGTCATACGGGTGCAGTTCGAGCAGTCAGTTTTAACCCCGATGGTAAGATCCTTGCCAGTGGTTCGCAAGACAAAACCATCAAGCTATGGGATGTTCAAACTGGAGCTGTTAGTCAAACACTCGAGGGCCATACCAGCGATGTAAATACCTTGGATTTTAGCAAAGACATGAAGTTTTTGGTAAGTGGTTCGGCAGATGGAACCGCTCGAGTGTGGGATCTGGCAACCAATCAAACATTAAATGTTTTGAAGGGTCACACCGATAGCATTCGGTCTATTGCTATTAGCCCAGACAGCAAAACAATTGTGAGTGGCTCGGACGATAAAACCATCCGCATTTGGGATTTGGCAACGGGAAAACTTCGCAATACCTTATCGGGGCATATTTCGGCAGTAACTGGGGTGGCTTTTAGTCCTGATGGTAAATCAATTGCCAGTGGATCAAACGATCAGACGGTAAAAATATGGCAAACCGATAGCGGGGCTTTGTTGGGTTCGGTCAAAATAGAAGGTAATTCGGCAAGTGTATTGTCGGTGCATTTTGGCCCTAGTGGTAAAAATATTTATGCGGGGATGCTCGATCATAGCGTGCAGGTCATCGAAGTCGCCACCCAAAAAAGTATTGGCGCACTTAAAAAACATACTGGAAACGTGTATGCTACCGCCTCGAGCCATAGTGGAGCATTGCTAGCAAGTGCTTCTTCTGATCAAACCATTCAAATTTGGAATGTAAAACCCTAAACTCTTTTCAACTCGAGCCAAAAAACAAGCCAGAAGATGATTAACTATCTTCTGGCTTGTTTTATTTAATCCCTCGAGATTATAACCATCCTTCGCGCTTTCTCAGCTCGAGGATGTGGGCGGTGTGGTGTGCGCCGTGCCAAGCATAAAGGCCCACAAATTGACCCAAGGAATAAAACTTTTGATACTCGGGGTGCATATAACCCCGCTCGAGGTCTTCGGTTTTGAGCTGCGAAATTAAATAGCTCCAACGCAGGTGTAAACCATCCAACAAACTTAAAGAAACTTCAATAGGTAGGCTCGAGTCGGGTAGTTTGGCAAATTCGGCCTCGAGGTAGGGTTTGATGGTGGGTTTGTCTTCGGTTAGGGCCAGTTTTAGGCGGATAAAACCGTTGGCATGGCTGTCAAACATATGATGAACCACTTGGCGTACCGTCCAGCCGCCTTCGCGGTAGGGGGTATCTTGCTGGGCTTCGCTCAAACCTGCCACTGCCAAGCGCAGTTTGGCGGGTTGCTCGGCAATTTGCACGCCCAAAGCGTGAACTTGCTCGAGGGTGTGGCTGTCTTGCGGGGTGTAGTTGCCAATGGGGTATTGCAGATTGGGAGTGTTGGACTCTGGGGTGTTGGACATAGCCCAAGATAACACGCTACAGTTGGGCGACGTGAAGGAAACCTACATCACTGTGGCTCGAGCGGCACAACGAGAAGAAATTATCAAAGGCAGCACGTTTCTGGCTTTTGCGGCCCCCGTTCACTCGAGCGAGGAGGCGGTACAGTGGATCAAACAGATTCGCCAAAACCACCCCGCTGCCACCCATGTGTGCTGGGCCTACCGTGTGGGCGGCAGCTACCGCTTTTCGGATGATGGTGAACCCAGTGGAACCGCAGGTATGCCGATGTTTCGGGCGCTCGAGGGGTCGGGTTTGGATCATCTGGCGGTGGCAGTGGTGCGCTATTACGGCGGAACCCAGTTGGGAACGGGCGGCTTGACGCGGGCTTATGGCGGCGCAGTGGCGGAACTGCTGAGAACTGCCCCAAGGCTCGAGGTTAAACCCCGCATTGCGATTAAAATTCGGGTTCCCTTCGATCTGGTCAGTGTGCTATACCACCTGCTCGAGCCGATTGTTTGGCAAGACCGCCAAGACGATTACCTCGAGTCGGGTTTGCAGGTTTCGGGTTTGCTACTGGAGGAGGATTTGGTTACGCTCGAGCTGGAATTGAAAGAGCGCACCTCGGGTCGGGGGGGAATTTGGCTGGATTGAAATTTTTAATTCAAGATATAAACAGTAGGGGGCGGGTTTTAAACTCGCCCAGCACGAGAAATCTTAAACTAGAAAAGCTCGAGAACCAAAAAAAAGCAGAGGCACAATGCCCCTGCTCTAAAAAGCTCCTGCTGTTTTGCTCTAAAAATGTCTGGCTCGAGAGTTATGGCTCGAGGGTTAGCGGCTCAATTTCAAAATCAAAATAGTGCGGTAGTTGGTGGTCTCGCTGGGCAAAAACTTGATAGGGGGCAAACCGGTATCCACGTTTTGGTCGGGTAAGGGCTTGCCCGTGCGGTAGCCCGAGAAAATCAGTTTGGCGGTTCCGTCGGAGTTCACAATCACGTTGGGATCATACACGCGGCCCGAGAAGTAGGCGGCAGGCGTTGCAACTGGGTATTTGTAGTTCACTTGCACCAAGGGGTTGGCAGCGCCATTGACCACAGTCCAGTTCACCGCATCGCTCGAGGTGGCGTAACCAATAAAGTGGTATGCGTCGGAGTCGCCGTCTTGACAGTTTCCACCCGAGAAAAACAGACCAAAGGTCTTGTCGTTGTATTGCAGAAGGGTTCCTCGAGGGCCAACATAGCGGAATCCGTTGCTGTCGGCGTTGTCGTCGGGGTTGTTCAAACCTTTGACCAGGCCAATGTCGGTGAAGGCAATGCCGTCGGTGGTGGTAGCAAGCCGCATTTCGGTGCGGTCAAAGTTGGCTTTTTTGGTGGTCAGAGGTTGGGATTGACTGTCTAGGCAAACTTTGGTTTTGTCCAAACCTGTGGCTGGGGTGGCACTCGAGCCTTTGTATTTGGCAAGGTACATCACTTTTAGCGGGTCAGTGGGGCTGGTACTTGGAACCACGCCCAAAATGCCGTCTGGATTGATTAAACCCGTGGTTTTGGCAATTCCAGCAGGAATAGGAGCGGCAGCGCTCACAGGCTCGCTGTCTTTAAGGCTCAAGGCTCCAGTGGTCACATCGTGAACCAACAAACCTTCTTTATCCACTTGGCTGGCTTCGCGGTTGAGGGTATAGAGCAATTTCTTGCTGCCCACGTTCAAAACAATGGCGTGACCTTGGCCTGCATCGTTACCCAAAGG
>JANYFS010000175.1 GCA_025359705.1 Deinococcales bacterium
TGGTTTCCGAACCCATCGTGGCGGCGGCGTAAACCCCATAGTTCCAGTTGAAGGATTGGTAGATTAACGGCACCAAGCTCGAGCGACGACCTCCAAACACAAAGGCGGAAATCGGCACACCCTGGGGGTTGTTGTATTCTGGGTCCAAACTGGGGCATTGCTCGAGCGGCGCGGTAAACCTCGAGTTGGCATGAGAGGATTTGCGCCCACAGTCAGGTATCCAGTCTTGGCCCGTCCAGTCGATCAAATGCGCGGGAGGCTGCGGGGTCATGCCTTCCCACCACACGTCGCCGTCGTCGGTCAGAGCCACATTGGTGAAAATGGTGTTGGCCCGAATACTTGCCATCGCATTGGGATTGCTGTGGGTGTTGGTACCTGGAGCCACCCCAAAAAGGCCCGCCTCGGGGTTGATCCCATAAATTTTGCCGTCTGGCCCAGGTTTAATCCAAGCGATGTCGTCGCCCACGGTGCTGATTTCCCAGCCTTCGTCCAAAAAGATTTGGGGCGGAATCAGCATGGCAAAGTTGGTTTTGCCGCAGGCACTGGGGAAGGATGCGCCCAAATAGGTTTTTTGACCATCGGGCGATTTCACACCCAAAATCAACATGTGTTCAGCAAGCCAACCTTCATCTCGAGCGATCACCGAAGCAATCCGCAGGGCAAAGCATTTTTTACCCAACAAGGCATTGCCGCCGTAACCCGAACCATAGCTCCAAATGCTGCGCTCTTCGGGGAAATGCACAATGTACTTTTGCTCGAGGTTGCAGGGCCAAGCCACATCGGTTTGTCCTGGCTCGAGGGGCATTCCCACCGAGTGCATACACGGCACAAAGTCACCGTCTCCCAGTACCTCGAGGACTTTGCTGCCCATGCGGGTCATGATTCGCATATTCACCACCACATAAGGCGAATCGGAAATCTCCACTCCAATATGGGCAATCGGCGAACCCAGCGGCCCCATACTGAAGGGGATTACGTACATGGTGCGGCCTTTCATGCAGCCCCGAAACAGTGGCTCGAGGGTGGCTTTCATTTGCTTGGGAGCCATCCAGTTGTTGGTGGGGCCAGCGTCTTGTTTGCTGAGACTGCAAATAAAGGTGCGGTCTTCCACTCGAGCCACATCACCCTGGTGCGAGCGGGCCAAAAAGCTGTTGGGGCGCTTCTCGGGGTTGAGCCGAACAAAGGTTCCCGAATCCACCATTTCTTGACACAGGTGATCGTATTCGGCCTGCGAACCATCACACCAGTGGATGCGTTCGGGCTGGCACAAATCCGCCATATCCGAGACCCACTGGATCAGCTTTTGGTTTTGCACTTCGCTGGGCAACGCTCGAGTGTGTTCGATTTGGGCGTGGCTGGTGGCGTGGCTAGTTGTTAGCTGAGCAGATGCAGAGTTGACCATTTGGAATTCCTCCTGTTGTACTTCGTACTTTCAGAATCCCCCTCGAGCATTACCAAGCCGTTACGTGACTTCTGGGCGCTCGAGCGGTAACGCATCGGTAATTACCTTCCAGCACACTCGAGCCAGAACATTTACACCCACAAAGAAACCCACAGGAGCAAGCCCACCATGCAAATCAAAGACACCATGACCCGCAAACCCATCACCGTATGGCTCGAGGACAGCATTGCCGACGCAGCCGCCAAATTAAGCATCAGCAAGTTGCATGTTTTACCTGTAGTCAACGAACACAATCAACTTTTGGGCCTGCTGCTCGAGCGCGATCTGCTCCAAGCCATCCAACACGCCCACCCCGACTCGAGCGATGTGCCACTGCATTTGCTGGCCCAGTTTGTTTTGCCAGACCTGAAAGTCCGCGACCTGATGAAGCCGCCCACCACCTCTTTGCGGGCCAATGTACCGATCAAAGAAGCCGCCCGCCAAATGCTCGAACATGGGGTGTACGGGCTACCCATTGTAGATGACAAAGATCATTTGTTAGGGGTATTTACCGTAACCAATTTGATGAAAGCAGTAGTGCGCGGCGATTTAATGATTTTGTGGCCCTGAGTGATTGAGAAACCCTCGATACAATAACCAGACTAATTTGTTTCTAGTATGTTTAAATCATTTTGTACCATTCCCCTCGAGACTATAAAAAAAGGTCAAGTAGGTAATTATGCGAAGCGGCCCAGCCCATGAGCGACCAAGCCTGTCAGGTGCTGCTTTAGGGTCAAGACAGGTGCTGCTTTTGGGCCAAGACAGCACGCGGGTTTGAAACCCGCCCAGTACGCGAAATCTACGATGAAACTTACATACAAAACACCCAAACGTTCTGCACAATCGAGAAAAACACTTTCAATCCCACTCGAGTTTTAAGAAATACCGAGGTTTTTTTATGAATGTCCCAAACCCACCCCTCGAGCTACTCAGTCAAATCAAAACTTTGCGGCAATACGTGCTGGAAAAGTCCGAAACTCAATTGGAACTGTGGCGCTCGAGGTTAAAAACTGCTGATTCGCTGGAGGCGGGGCGAAACCTCGCCGAATATTTGGCCCTGCGCGGGCAGGATCTGCGCGATTTGCAAGATCAGTTGTCGGATTGGGGTTTGTCTTCGCTGGGCCGTGCTGAAGGGCGGGTACAGCAAAACCTCGAGGCGGTGCAGGGGGCGCTCGAGGCGTTATGTGGTCTCGAGCGCAGTGTTTTTGTGTCGGATACAGCACGCAGCAAAGTAATACCCGCTGCAACAGGAAAAACCCGCTTGCATGTGGCCTCGGAGCAGATATTTGGTGTGGCTCGAGCCAACCGAGATGTGCGGATTTTAGTGACCCTCAACACCGAGCCGCTCCCAGATTCCGAAGCCCTCGAGCGCTTGTTGGAGGTGGGCATGGATGCGGTGCGGCTCAATTGCGCCCACGGCAATCCCAAACAGTGGCAATCCCAACTTGAGCGCGTGTCAGATGCCTCCCAAGCGGTCAACCACCCCTGCCCCGTGCTGATGGATCTTGCTGGCCCCAAACTGCGCCTCGAGTCGGTTTCGGATGACCGCCATTTGAAAGTGGGTGAGATTTTTCAATTGGCCCTCGAGCGGCCTCACAAGGTACACGGCAAGGTAAATGGCAAGCCACACGGCAAATTATGGGCCACCCTCGCCATCCCAGAAGTCTTTGCCGTCCTAACCTTGGGTCAAACTGTGGCCTACGACGATGGACATTTGTACGCCACGGTGGAAACGGTAGGCCACACCTTTGCCGAACTGCGTGTGACCCACGCTCGAGAGCAGGGAATTCGGCTAAAGCCCGATAAAGGGGTGAATTTTCCTGGTTTGGAATTGCAGCTCGATCCACTAACCCCCAAAGACTTATCCGATCTGGATTTTGTGGCCCAACATGCCGATTTGATCGGTTACTCTTTTGTGCAAGATGCCACCGACCTCGAGCGGCTGCAACATGAACTCGAGCGGCGTGGGGTGGATCTGGGCCGCAAAACCATTGTGGCAAAAATAGAGACTGCTCGAGCAGTTCGTAACCTCCCCGAATTGATTGTGCAAGGAATCAGCAAAGGATCTTTTGGGGTGATGATCGCACGCGGTGATTTGGCCCTCGAGCTGGGTTTCGAGCGCCTTGCCGAAATGCAAGAAGAATTGCTGTGGATGTGTGAAGCGGCCTCAGTTCCAGTAATTTGGGCCACGGGAGTGCTGGAGGGTTTAGTCAAAGAAGGTTTGCCCACTCGAGGCGAAATGACCGACGCAGCCATGAGCGCCAGAGCCGAGTGTGTGATGCTGAACAAAGGCGACCATCAGCTCGAGGGGGTAGTGGCCTTGTCCAATGTGCTAGCCCGCATGGGTGGGCATTTGCGAAAGAAAGAATCCCGTTTAAGAGCGCTCTCGAGCTGGAGCAAATCTTGACCGTACAAGATGATTAAATCAGATTGAATCACGCAGTATTCGCCACGATGCTCGAGATGAATAACGAATAACGACTGAAGGTAATGCTGATGTAATGCCGAAGGGTTAGGCTCGAGCTGGAGGAAATCCTATGAACACCCCTATGAATACTGTGGGGCACGTTGCTGGAACCGCATTTTTAACCCTGCATGGTTTGATTCACCTGATGGGTTTGGCGGCCTACCTGAAGTGGGCCAACATTCAGGCATTGCCCTACAAAACTACCGTTTTGGGTGGTCAAATCGATTTGGGAACCCAAGGAATCCCGGTATTCGGGGTGCTATGGGGCTTGGCGGCGGCGGGAATGCTGGCGGCAGCCCTGGCTTTTGGCTCGAGCTGGACGGGTTGGCGCAGTTTGTTGGTCTTGGCAACCTTGCTTTCGCTACTTCTGACTATTTTGGATTACAAAGCCGCCCCAATGGGCATTGCCGTAAATGTTGCCATTCTAATTTGGCTGATCTTTACCGTCCCCTCGAGCGCCGCTGTTGCCCAATAGCGCTTTTGAGTAGCGCATTTTTCAAAGTAATAAACAGCTCAATTGCGCTACTCAAAAATGATTTATCTGTCTGAGAAACGATATTTGCGACCCTGTTCTAAACGGAAAACGGATCACGGACAACTGCTCTAAAATATCCAACACAAAAAAAAGCTCGAGCGAAGAACGTTTAAATTCTCCCCTCGAGCCTGCTCTTTTCAAACCGCCCTCACCTTAAAACCCTCCTCACCAAAGTTGCCAACCCTTAACCAAGTTGGGATTCTGCACCATCTGGATCAGGCTGGGCAGATACACTGCCAGCACCAGAATTGCCCCTACCCAAAATAACAGTCCCAAATCGTCGATCAGCTTTTGAAAACGGGTGGGGGTGGCTTTGGATAAAATCTCGGAAAAGGGAATGGCAGGCGCGTTCTCGAGGTCGCGCTGGCGGCCCGTTAGGGTGCGAATAACCACCGCGTAATACAGCACCGCCGAGATCAGCAAAATCATGCCGCTGATGCCCGTCAGGGCCATTGGCACTCGAGCGCCATCGGCGTAAACCGTGGAGGGCAGGCTCGAGATATAGGCGCGGCGCGGAATGCCCAGTAATCCTTCCCAGTGCATCCCTACCGCAAAAACCATCATGCCTACAAACCAAGTCCATACCGACCACAAGGCTAACCTTGGGTTCCAGAGCGGCTTGCCCGTCAGGTGTGGCAGCAGCCAAAAGCTGATTCCAAAAAAGCTCAGGGTAGTGGCGGTTCCCACCGTAATGTGAAAGTGTCCAGGAATCCAAGCGGTGTTGTGGATGATCTGATTCAGATCCATGCTGGCGTTGACGATGCCGCCCGCACCCCCAAAAATAAAGCTGACCATTGCCAAAACCTGGGCGGTAAAACTGGCTTCACCCCAGGGCAAAACCCGAATCCAACCCAGCAAGCCCCGCCCACCCTTGGCTCGAGCAGCGTTCTCGAGGCTGGCAGCGACGCTAAAAGCGGTGATCATACTGGGCAGGGCCACCACAAAGGTCAGGCTCATTTGGATCAATTTCCAAAAAGTGCTGATGCCAGGATCACCGTATTGGTGATGCAAACCCACAGGCACACTGACCAACAAAAACAAGGCGAAGGTTAGGCGGGTCAGTGGCTCGGACAGCATTTTACCGCCCGCTTGTTTGGGGACAAAGGCGTACCAAGAGACGTAGGCAGGCAGCAGCCAAAAGTAAACAATCGGGTGGCCCGTCCACCAGAACAGCGTCCTTGAGAGCAGGGGATCAACCCCAGAAGTCCAGCCCAGCGACCACGGGATCAGCAAAAAAACGGTCTCCACCACAATACCCATCGAGGCCAAAATCCACATGCACCAAGTCGCACAGCACATATAGGTGACAATCGGGGTGAGCTGCCCACGGTGTTTGTCGCGCCAACCCGCCCATAGCCACAGGGTCTGCACCCCCACCAGTAGGCTCGAGACGACCAATAAAGCCGCACCAATATAAAAAAGTGGGCTACCCTGAAGCGGCGGGTAAAAGGTGTACAGCACGCTCGAGCCGTTGGTAAGAATGGCGATAGCGGCAAGGATCACCCCAAAATTCATCAGCCAATAGGTAAACCAGGCAAAGCCCAAACGGGGGCGCAGGTTCAGTTCCCTCGAGGGCAAATAGATCAGCAGGCCCGAAATAAAATAAGTGGTGAACACCAAAGCGTTCAGCACGCCGTGCAAGGTCAAGCCCTGATAGTAGGATTTGAGGAAAGGCAGGTATTTATAGACATCAATTCCTGCATAATTCAGGGCTTGCGCGGGGCCAATTGCCACGCCCACCGCCAGAAAAATCAGACCCGTCACCACATAGTACAAAGCCAATTTGCGCTCGGGATGAACCACGTAGGCATCCGCTCGAGGGGATTGTAGGGTGCTAACGCTCATGTGGATTTGCCTCCGTTGGGGTTGAGGGATATGTTTGGGATGACTCGAGGGGAATTAGCTTTGCATTTTTTTCTTGACACTTGGCACAGGTTCCCGCGCAGGTTTTTTTGGAGTTTGGCTCGAGGGAAATGATTTTTTCGTGTGGCTCGAGTGGGTGTATTGCAATCTGGGAATTCTGGCTCATGCTGTCACCACAATTCGGGCCAGCATTTTATGATGACCAAAGCCGCAATACTCGTTGCAAACGATCATATAAATTCCAGGTTTTTTAAAGCGGTAGGCCACCGTTGCCACCTCGCCAGGAATCACTTCAACATTGATCGTGGTTCCCAAAATCTGAAACCCGTGAATCACATCGGCGCTGGTCAGGTGCATTTCCAGCGAATCCCCCGCTTTCAGCTTGATTTCCGAGGGGGTAAATTCAAAAATATGGGCCACCATATACAGCTCATAGGTTTGAAAGCCCAAGCGCTTCAATTCGGGCTTACCAAAAGGAGTGGCTGCCAAGTTTTTGATATCCACATGCTGCCCCACGCTCGAGCGCACTGTGGGAACCACTGCTCGCACTACGTTGTAGGTCGCTGCCAATCCCATCAGCAAGGCCATAACGATGGCAAAGCCAATCCAAACCCGCTCGAAACGTTCCACGGTATGTAAGTCCATATCAGCTCCTCGCCAATAACAAGCCGTAAACCAAGCCCCAGGTGCCCAAAATGGCCAAGGTCAAGATGGTGATGATGGTTAGGGTTCCCGTGGGTAATGTTCCAGTGGGTGCTGGACTCGAGGGTTCGGGAGCTTCTGGGGGGGTGGGTTCTTCAAACATAAAAACTCCTCTTTGACTGCCCATGTGGATGCTTATTGGCAGATAAAATAATGACGACCATTCTTCTTTTTAGGATTGATCTTTTGCAACCCACTGCACCTGCGGCTCAAGATTTACTTCGAGATTTACCCCAAGATTCGCCTCGAGGTTTACTTCGAGGTTTACTTCGAGGTTTACCCCAAGATTTAACTCGAGCGGCCCAGAATGTGGCCCTACCAGCAGCACAGGAATATGAGCATGGTGAAAAACCCCTTCTGCCACACTGCCCAGCATCATCCGCTCGAGGCTGCGCTTACAGGTGGTGTTCATCACAATCAAATTGGTTGGCTGTTCTTGGGCAAAGCGCAAGATTTTGGTGGCAATGCTTTGATCGAAGGTGTCCAGCACCTTGCTTTCCACAGGTAGTGCAGGGCCACCCATAGCCCTTGCGTATTCGCAGGCTGCCTCGAGCCGTTGATTCCCCTCGAGCCGCCAATTTTGATACTCTTGAGGTATGTCTCCACTGCGGTGTGGCTCATACGTCGCCGAATAGGACGCGGCAGAATGCACCAAAACCATCAGTAAAGTCAGCTTGGCGTTGAGGGCTTGGGCCAGCCGTACCGCTGTGACTAGGGCGCGTTCGTCGCCACCATCGGCGGGAATGGGCAGCAAAATATGTTGAATTGGCTCGAGTGGTAGGACAATGCCACGGCGCAGCAGCAAGGTAGGGCAAGGCGCATCCCGCAGCACCCGTTCGGCAATACTGCCCTCGAGCATACGGTTCAAACCCTCGCGCCCGTGGGTTTCTAGCACGATCAGTTCCACTTGAAGTTGCGCGGCAGTCTCAACTAAGCCTTTGGAAACTTCGCTGGCATTGATCACCATGCGCTCGAGCGGTAAATCTTGCGGCAATTGGGGCGGGGTATCCAAACATTCCACCCCAGACGGCCCAAACGGAATATCCTCCAGACTTTGTAAACGCACTGGCCCCGTCCAGGGCCGCACATGCACTGCACACAAGCTAAAATCCAAAGAGTGGGCTAGCTCCGCACTGGCTTTGAAGACCTCCTGCGCTCGAGTATTGTCCTCGAGCGCCACCATCATCCGTCCCTTCATAGAAAAGCCTCCCACATGATTACAAAAATTTCCCCTCGAGTTACAGCAGTTTCCCCCTCGAGTTCATTGAGTTCATCTCATCGTGCTGCTTGTTTTTACCAAGCCTGTTTTTGCTAAGTACCTCCCATGTCAGATTTAGAGATTTTCTAAATCTGACAGCGACCAACGGGAGTAGGGGCGGCCCAGCCCGAGAGGTGCTGTAGTTGGGCCAAGACAAAAGAAGTTCCTATCAGCGACGTGGAAGATTTCGAGCTTTGCGAGAATATCTGAAACATAGCTGGGAGGAACTTAGGTTTATTTTGAAACAGTGACATTACTCAGCCATTACGGTAATTGTCACGTAATGTGAGGTGTTTAAGATCGATTGGGATATTGGTCAGCATCCCAAAAAATACCCGCACCAAGAACCTTCTTCAATCTCAAGAAAAATGTGTACCCTCTTAACCCTTTACCCCCTCTAGCGCTCTTACCCTCGGAGACCCCATGATTCACACCCTAACCCTCAACCCCACCTTAGACTTGACCTACTTGGTTCCCGATTTTCGCCACGACGATACCAACCGCGCCCATACCGTTTACCGCGCCCCTGGCGGCAAAGGAATCAATGTCTCGAGGGTGGCAACCCGTTTGGGACACCCCACGGTGGCACTGGGGTTTTTGGGCGGACATACCGGCCTCGAGGTGGCGGAATTGCTCGAGGCAGAGGGGGTGCGCTCGTGGTTTGTGACCCTTTCCAAGATGACCCGTACCAATCCGATTGTGCAGGACGCACGGGGCGAGCAACTTCGCATTTCTGCCCCTGGCCCCAATGTCAGCGAAACCCATCTTCAAGCTCTATGGGATAATCTTTTTGCTTTGCGCCGCCCCGATTGGTTGCTTGCCTGTGGCTCGAGGCCACAAGGGATTCCCGCCGATTTTTATGCCAAAGTGCTGCACCAAGCCAAGCTCGAGGGGATTGCTACCGTAGTGGATGCAGACGGCGAAGAACTGCACCAAGGTGTAGAAATGGGCGCAAACCTGCTCAAACCCAACCGTTACGAACTCGAGCGGCTGCTGGGATATTCCCTTCCCACCCTCGAGGCGGTGCTAGAAGGCTGCCAAACCTTGATTCGGCGGGGAGTGGGCGCGGTTGCGGTCAGTTTGGGGCCAGAAGGTGCGGTTTTGGTGCGCCCAGACGGAATCTGGCAAGCGGTGCCACCCCAAGTCCAGGCGCATTCGGCGGTGGGCGCAGGCGATTCGTTTTTGGCGGGGCTATGTTCCAAACTTGCCGAGGGTTGTGCTGCAGGTGAAGCCCTGCGTTTTGCAGTGGCCTGCGGCACAGCTACCGCCATGACTCCAGGGACTTCGCTCTGTCAGCTCGAGGGCATCCAAACCATCTTGCCCCAAGTCAGGCTCGAGGAGTTGAACCAGCAATTTGCCTGAGTGCAGCAGGTCAGGGTATTGTGATCGCTTTGACTTTGCAGTACAATCCGAAGGTTTGAATATTCAAAACAGTGTTCAAACCGACTGCGTAGTGTGCAAATTGCCGTTTCAAACGGGTTTTGCAGGACTATCGCTCGAGTTTCCAAAAAAATCCACACCCAATTTAAACATTGCTTGAGGACTTGGAAACCGCATTCGCTCGAGAGACACTCGAGGGAATGAAGGAGAATCATCATGGCTTTACGTCACAAATCAGCCCAAAAGCGTCACCGTCAGAGCCTCAAACGCCGTTTGCGTAACCGCTCGATCAAGTCCACCATGCGTACCCACGTCAAGAAAGCCATCGAAGGCGCACAAGCTGGAGTGGAAAACTTGGCTGTCGTTCACAGCAAAGCCGAGAGCTTGATCGACAAAGCCGCCAAAGGTTCGACCTTGCACAAGCGCACTGCTGCTCGCAAAAAGAGCCGTTTGGCGAAGCGGATCAACCGCGAAACCGCCGCGCTTGCTGTCAAATAAATAATTCAGAATCGTTCAACAAAAATCCTCCGCTCGAGCGGGGGATTTTTTGTGTTGTATCTCGACTTGTGTTTGGAAAGTTGGGCAGGCTCGAGGTAAAATAAAGCATGTCTAGGGTAGACCAAAGCGAACAGGGCGCAGCACCGCACATTCTCTCTCGAGGGAATTCTAATTTGTCGGTGCGGCATTCGCGCGATTTGGCAGAGCAAGCCCCCATACCTTACCTGCGGTTTTGGCTCGAGGGCTTTGCTTTTACCTTCGTCTTGGCCATTCCCATTATGTTGGTGCTTTCGGTTGTGCTAATTTTGCCCATCGGCTTGCTGGTTTGGTTGTTGTCGCTGTTGGGAGTTTCCGAAAGTATGGCTGCGGGTGTAATTATTCTGCTCGAGTGGCCTGCGATTTGGGTGGGTTATGTGTGGCAGCGGGCCAGAACGTGGCGAAGACGGTAGCGATCATCCCCTCGAGCGAACCACCCCAGCAATGCGCTGCAAGGCTTCGGTCAAAATAGCTCTCGAGGTGGCGAAATTCAGGCGGGCATAGCCTTTGTAATTCGGACCAAAAGTGCTGCCTTCGTTGAGGCCCACTTTACCTTCCTCGAGCAGAATTTTGGCGGCATGTTCGCCCAAGGTGCTGCGGAAATCCAGCAAAGTAAGGTAAGAACCCTCAGACGCAAAATAGCCCACCTGGGGCAGCTCGAGGGCCATAAACTCCGTGATGAAATCGCGGTTCCCCTCGAGGTAGGTCATCGTATCCTTCAGCCAATCGCCACAGTGGGCCAGCGCCGCTCCCCAAGCCGCTTGGGAAGTCACCGCTGGCGCACTCATAAAACCGTGGCCCGCATCGCGCATTTTTTTCATGAGTTGGGGATTGTGGCTAAAAGCCGCGCCTGCACCCAGTCCAGCGGTGTTGTAGGCTTTACCTGGCCCGATCAGGGTGACAGTGCGCTGGGCGATTTCGTCGCTTAAACTTGCCAAGGGCAAATAGCTTTTCGTAAAGTCAAGTTGCGCGTGCAGATCGTCGCTGATCACAATCAGATCGTGGCGGATGGCAAATTCGGCAACCCGCTCGAGTTCGGCCCGTGTCCAGACTCGGCCTGTGGGATTGTGCGGGTTGCAAAACATCAACAGTTTGGTGCGTGGGGTAAGTTGCCCCTCGAGCGCCTGCAAATCCAGCTCATACCCGCAGGAGCCAACTTTTAGTGGGTTTTCCAGTACCACTCGCTCATTTTCGTTGATCGCCATTAAAAAGGGTGGATAAATTGGGACTTGAGTGATTACAGGGTCGCCCACGCTGCTGAAGGCTTTGACCGCACAAAACAAACCAGGTACCACACCGGTCATCAGCCAAATGTTTGGTGGGCCAAAATCAAAACCATAGCTCGAGAGGTAACTCAGCAAGGTACCGAAAAAGTCGGGATCACCGTCGGCAAGCGGATAATTCAGCGAATCTTTGGCCCGATTTGCAATTGCCTCGAGGATAGCAGGAGCCACAGGAAAGTCCATATCCGCAATCCACAGCGGTAAAACATCCTGCGGGTACTGCATCCATTTGCGGACAAAAGGTAAGCGAAGCGAATCAGGCTCGAGGGTATCGAAGGGATGGGTCATGGCTAAAGTTTAATGCATGGACAAGACCTAAGGCCAACCCTCCCAACTCCCCAAAAAAATGAAAACCTCCCCCAAATCCTAACTTTCCTGACGAACTAACTCATCTGATCAGCCAAAACTGGGCCTAAAATAAGGCCGTGAGCTATCGTATACCGCGTTTACATTCCACCCTAAAACCCTTACCACAACCCTCACTACACCC